>RGUK01000626.1 GCA_010027825.1 bacterium | reverse complement strand
CAAGATCACTGCCTATGCAGAAAAACTGCTGATCGGCCTTGATAAGCTTGAATGGCCAGAAAAAGTTAAAATGATGCAGCGCAACTGGATCGGTAAGAGCCAGGGCGCAACCATTACGCTGCCGGCAGAAAATGGTGTTGTACTTGAAGCTTACACCACGCGCCCAGATACGTTGTTCGGACTTACCTTTGTGGTCATTGCTCCCGATCATGATCTTGCCTCAGCGCTGATTACCCCCGAACAACAAGCGGCGTGTGCTGCATACCAAAAAGAAGCTGCGCACAAAAGTCAGCGCGAGCAATTGATCGATGCCAAAGAGAAGACGGGCGTCTTTACGGGTTCTTATGTGATTAACCCAGTTAATAAGGCTAAAATCCCCGTGTTTTTGGCTGACTATGTGTTGAAGAGTTATGGTACCGGCTGCGTTATTGGCGTGCCGGGCGATGATCAGCGTGATTTTGATTTTGCAAAAAAATATGACTTGCCTATCATCCCAATCGTTAAACCATACGACGCTGCCATCAAAAACATGGACGAAGCTGGCAATCCGCTTTGCACCGCTGAAGCTGATGGTGTTCTGATAAATTCTGGGCAGTTTGATGGGCTGGATGCTTTTAAGCAAGGCGTTCCGGCGATGATTGCGCACTTGGAGAAGATCGGCGCTGGTAAAGCGCACACCACTTACAAGCTGCGCGACTGGGTCTTTTCGCGCCAGCGCTACTGGGGTGAACCGATTCCATTGGTGCACTGTACGGCGTGCGGGGTAGTGCCAGTGCCAGAAAGTCAGCTTCCTATCCTCTTGCCAGAGGTTGAACAATACCAACCAACAGGGACAGGCGAGTCGCCATTGGCGGCAGTAGAAAGCTGGGTAAACACCGCCTGTCCGCAGTGTAAGGGGCCGGGCAAGCGCGAAACTAACACCATGCCCCAATGGGCAGGGTCGTGCTGGTACTTCTTGCGCTATCCAAACCCTGAGCTTGCCGACAAACCATTTGATGCGGCCGACATGCAATACTGGATGCCAGTGGATCTGTATGTTGGTGGTATTGAGCACGCTATTCTGCATCTGCTGTATGCGCGTTTTTACGTCAAGGTGCTGCATGACCTTGGTCATCTGCCATTTGATGAGCCATTTGCTCACTTGTTCAACCAAGGCATGGTTTGCATGAAGTCGCCGGTCTCTGGCCGTGTAGAAAAAATGTCCAAGTCGAAGGGCAATGTAGTCAATCCAGACGACATTGTTAACGAGCTGGGCGCTGACACGCTGCGTATGTACATGCTCTTTATGGGGCCACCTGAGCTTGATACCGAATGGCAAAGCGATTCCATTGGTGCACTGTACGGCGTGCGGGGTAGTGCCAGTGCCAGAAAGTCAGCTT
>RGUK01000625.1 GCA_010027825.1 bacterium | reverse complement strand
CCTTTGTCGGGTATGAGAAAACCGAGATTGATAGCAAAATCATCTTTGTGCAGCAGGAAGAAGACGGCTTGTGGATCATTACCGAAGAGTCGCCATTTTATGTCGAGTCAGGGGGCCAAATTAATGATACTGGGACCGTTACCATTGATGATGCTATTTACACGGTCGTAGATTTGAAAAAAGTCGGCGACTTGCACCACCCCGCCATCGCCATACGTCTGAAGCTCAAAGCAGGGCAAGTGCTCCCTACCAAACCGGTAGCAGTGGGGGACATGGCGCATTGCTGGGTTGACCCAGAAATCCGTGCCAACACGGTCAAAAACCATACCGCAACCCACATGCTGCAAGCCGCCTTGCTGCAGGTGCTTGGCAGCGGCGTCAAACAAGCTGGCTCCCTGGTATGTCCAGACTACCTGCGCTTTGACTTTACCCACCATGAACCACTGAGCAAGGAACAGATCGAGGCAATAGAAAACCTGGTCAATAAAAAAATCCAAGAAGATATTGCCTCCAATATTTTCAACACGACGCTGGAAGACGCTAAGAGCAAGGGTGTCATTTCCTTCTTCGGCGAAAAGTACAATCCGGAAAATGTGCGCGTGGTGCAGATTCCTGGCTTTTCTGCGGAGCTATGCGGCGGCACCCATGCGCCACGCACCGGCGTGATTGGGGCTTTTAAAATTATCAGTGACTCTGCTCTTTCAAGCGGCACGCGCCGCCTATTCGCACTCACCGGCCCAGAAGCAGTAAAAAACTATCAACAGACATTTGCTGCAACTAAAAAGCTTGCTGAACAATTCAAAGTTAAGCCTGAAGAAGTGGTTAGTGCGGTGCACAAGTTGCAAGAAGACAATCAGAAGCTGCAAAGCCAGCTCAAGCAGCTTAAAAAGCAGCTACTCAAAGCACAATTGCCAACCTGGCAGCAGGCGATTGAGCAATGCGGCAATGTGCCATTCTTGTATCTGACCCTAGAAAACGCTGATGCCGATGATATGCGCTTGGTTGCACAGGAGCTGGAAAAGAGCAAGCCTGGCCTCTATCTGCTCATTAGTACCGATGCTTCTGGTCGCTGCTCCTTCTTGGCTCACGCGGCAAAAGGCATTGAGCAAATAGTTCCTATCAAGCAGCTGGGCGAACTGCTCAAGGCTCATGAGCTGCGCGGCGGTGGCAGCGCAAGTAGCATTCAAGGCGGCGGCGCCAAGGTTCCACCGGGCTTGCAGGCAGCAGTTAAGGCATGGGTCGAGGGACTGTAAACCAGCAATAAACTAGGATAAACAGGAAAGAATCGAATCTAATTTCACGCCTCTGGAACCCTTTACAAAAATAATATCTCCCGGATGGAGACATTTCGGGACTTCCTGAATAGCTTCCTGAACGTT
>RGUK01000624.1 GCA_010027825.1 bacterium | reverse complement strand
GCTGACGGCACCTATTGGTGGGGTTCCAACGCAGGTCAAAATTACCTGTAAGGGGTAGCTATGTTTAGTTCAGGCGCAAGCGCAGGCGCAATCGTTCAAGGCCAACAAGCCTATACAACTGCTGGAACTTATACATGGGTTGTTCCTGCTGGGGTGACA
Organism: bacterium; assembly: GCA_010027825.1. Next base: position 1,220 of record RGUK01000624.1, on the reverse strand, counting down.
TCTGTGTCGGTCGTAACAGTTGGCGCAGGTAGTAGGGGCTGCATGAGTGGTTTGCCTCGTGGCGGCGGAGGCGGCGGTGCTTTGGCATACGCCAACAATATAGCGGTAACGCCCGGAGAATCCATTTCTGTTCGCGTTGCTGCTGGCAACACTAGTGGTGGCACTGCGGAGTCTTCAAGGTTTAGAAGGGGCTGTACGAATCTGGTTGCTGCTGGCTCGGGTACGTACGGCGGTGGTGGCGGAGCCGGTGGCACTGTAATTACTGGCACCGGATACTCTGGGGGTAATGGGGGTAACGGTAGTGCGGCCGGGTATGGAACTGGCGGCGGTGGAGGAACCGATATCCTTGGTATTCTTGGCCAAGGGTCTAATGGCGCTGGAGGCACCAGTAACTCTTCAACCGGCGGTGCTGGTGGTGGTGGTGGTTCGTCGGGGGCTAACGGACAAGCTGGGCAAGGGAATGCTTGCAGGTCCATTAACTCTACAGGCGGAGCCTACGGCGGCGGTGGCGGCGGTGGATGCGGTAATTTTTACTCCGGCGGCTGTGGCGCAGTCCGAATCATTTGGCCTGGTACAACTCGTAGTTTCCCATCAACAAACACAGGAAATCTATAAATGCTTATTCAAATTGAAAACGGTAAGCCTGTTAATTATGCGGTTGTTGAGGAAAACTTCCGTCAACTGTTTCCCAATACCTCATTCCCGGCCATTCTGACAGCAGATGTTGTTGAGCCGTTTGGTTTTGGTATGTATGAGTTCTCGCCACAACCGACCGCTGGTAAGTATGAAAAGGTGGTTGAGATTGATGCGGTCAAAGACGAAGGCGGTGTCTGGCGTCAGACTTGGTCTGTTGTTGCTATGTCTGATGAAGAAAAAGCTGCTGCCGATAATTCTAAGCAACAAGAAGTTCGTTGGCAGCGTGACACAAAGCTGCGCCAATCTGATTTCACTCAGTTACCAGATAGTCCTGAAACAAATAAGGCCGTTTGGGCAACTTATCGACAAGCTCTTCGTGACGTTCCTACACAGGCTGGCTTTCCGTGGGAAGTTCAATGGCCCGCAACCCCAAACTAAGCATATGAACACTCAATTGGACGTTGCTTACCACTTCCCCTGCCCAATCTATTTGATTGAGAGACCTGACTTTCTGGCATCCGTTATGGAAGTGTCGGAAGAGTCCTTGGCAAAGCAACATCAAGAGCGCCAGCTGGATGAAATTT
>RGUK01000623.1 GCA_010027825.1 bacterium | reverse complement strand
CGCATGATCGACCTTTCTGTTAGAGGGACTAGCAGGGTGTAGGTTTTTCCCACACCCTGCTAGTTGGTATTACTCGAAGTACCCCGGATCTTCCGCCGTTGCACCGTCATTCGAGTCGATAAACTCGATGGCGGCTGCAATGAACGTGCCAGCCTTGACGCCACAATCGGGGCAGTCAATCGTGCCATCGGTGCCACGGTGATGACACTTCAACCCGTAGTAACCGTAGTTCTGCGGCTGGACTTCGGTCATATCCCAGCCGAACGTGCGGGCCACGCCCGGAGCATCATAGTCGGTTTGGACTAGGATACTCCGAGTTTCCCGCTCGTTCAGAATCTTGCAAACGCAACCCGGAGCGTTGCTCAGGTCGGTATCGAGGATGATCATTGTGGTCCTTTCAGAAAAAGACTAGGGGAGTGTAGGTGTTTCCTACACTCCCCTAGTTTGTATCAAGCGGTGGTGACCACCGCACCGACAGCCCGCATTTCCGATGCCATCTGGAGTACCGTGGCGGTCGGAGCCGTGAGCGTGTTGGGTTTGCCGTTCACCCACTCGTATTCAAGCGGCAAACACGGCTCACTATCATCCCAACGGTTCCACGAATAGTCATCCGTGCGGATGGCATGAGGATTCGTGCAGACCCGTTCGCCTTGCACAACTTCGACCCAATCCTTCGACTCCTTCAGACCCCACTGCATACCGTTTCGAACGGCTTTGATGCAGGCGATCTTTCGCTCCGCAGGAAAACTGTGGAGTGTGAGGGTTCGCTTGCCCTCGCCTACCTGCGATTCCAGAACCGAGAAAACTCGCTCTCGAAGCGTGTTGCCTTCGGGCAGGTTGTGCAGCAGTTCCACCGCCTCACGCACCGTCATTTCGACGTTGATCATGATTTCCTCTTTGGGTTGTGTTGTAGCCACAGTGACTACACGCTACTAGTTGGTATCATTCAGATGTTGAATGATCTTTTCTGCAATCTCCACAGTTACAATCTCCACAGTTATGCCACGATTCTCGTCGGTCTTGAAGAACGATCCTTCAATACAAGCCTCTTGAAGATCATCAAGAATAGCGAATCGAGATACAGGATTTTGATCAAGCCATAACTGTATTTCTTCGTGACGCTTGGGCCAGTTCCATGTTTCCCAAAGTTCGTCAAGAAGATTAGATGGATCGTCGGGTGGCTTACGGGTAATTACCGGGGTGCAATCATGGATAGTCAATCCATGCTCGGATAGTTCACGGGTAGCAACAAACCGATCTTTTTCGTCAATTCGCCATGTTGACGATAATACGATTTTGCACTCGGTTTCTTTGACGATTCTTGCCACGAGAGCCACAAGAACAGTGTCAATAAAGTCAAAACCGAAACGCCCAAGCATT
>RGUK01000622.1 GCA_010027825.1 bacterium | reverse complement strand
GTTACAACTTCGATGCGCGGGAAGAAGCGGCGAGTCTGGGTCGCCTGGGATGATGTGGTCTGCGGTCCACGGGTCGTCGGGCCGTGCGCCTTCGAGACAGATCCAGCAATACTGTGCGGAGTCGCGAACCGCTTTGGCTCGAGCCTTGTAGTTGCCTGCGTAGTGCGGTTGATATGGCTTGGGATGAAGTCGGTTGTATGTGGTTTGACAGTCTGGGCATCGGCGAGGACTCGTGGTGAGATTGCCGCAAGTCAAGCAAGGTCGTTGGATTGCCATAACTACCCGAACAGCAGTAACTGCTCATTGACGGCACGGTTGCCTTTACGGCTGTTGCATATTCGATGAGCCAATCGAATGTTTGCATAAGTGTGATCGCCACCAAGACTAATTGGGATTAAATGATCCATTGTTGGCGAATAGATATCTTGAACATCAAGATCCATGTTGACGCGTTTACGACAAATGTGGCATTTGTATTTATCTCGCTTAGCAATCATTAAAGGATCTACTTGTTCTATTTGAGCGTTGTGCATTCTTGCTCGTCTGCGATGTCTAGATTGTCTTCTAATGAATCTGGCTTGATCGCTTTGTGAGTAACAATCCTTAGAGCAGTAAGTACCGCTGAATTGTTTTGGTTGTTTACATCCAGGGCATCGCCGAAGGATATTTCTCTTTGCTGGATACTGCATTCGATTATTGAAGTCAGTGCATAAATCACTGCAAAACTTTTTACGGCGTGATGGGATTGGGTCTTCACATATCGCGCAAAATTGTTGTTTTCTTTGTCGTATGGTTCGCCATCGTTGTTTTTGATATTCACTTATCCGTTTACGATATTCGGGCGATTGAGTTCTTGCTTTATATGTTTTGGATTGGTAGTACTTTGAGGCTTTGCGTTGAACTGTTGCTTTGCCTTTTGGACTGTTGAGGTATCGTTTGCGTGATTCGGCATTTTCAGGTAGTTGGTTGGCTTTGCGTTTGCATTTGTAACTGCAATACTTGCGACGGTTGTTGGTCGGGATGAAGTCAAACTGTTGTTGGCATTGAGGGCAGATAAGAGTGGTTTGAGTGTTCATAAGTGTGGTCACGCCGTCACGCCATACTATGTATGGCGCGGGACGGCGTATGTGACAAATTAGGTTTCACGCCGTGTTTCACGCCGTCAGTGTAGTCCAATGAATATATGGGTTTGCCGAGATTTTCGGCGTACGCCGTGTTCACGCCGTGGTGTGACGGCGTGACGGCGTACGCATGTGTTTTACGCCGTGTCACGCCGTGCGGTTTAGAAGTCTTCGAGTAGGTGTTCATTGGCTTGTTGTCGGCGTTGGATGTGGGCTTGTCGTGCGGTTTTGCGGACGACTCGGTAGATGGTTTCGGCGC
>RGUK01000621.1 GCA_010027825.1 bacterium | reverse complement strand
ATTAAAACTGTGAGCATATGACATGAAAATTGTTGATGCGATGGGACGTGAATGGCAGTGTGGCACCATTCAGGTTGATTTCACGCAGCCTGAAAACTTCAAGCTTGAATACATTGATGGAGACCAATCCCGTAAGCGCCCCGTGATGATCCACGTTGCGCTCTACGGCTCGATTGAGCGCTTCCTGGGCATATTGCTTGAGCATACTAAGGGCTTTGTGCCGTTCTGGCTAGCGCCGCTGCAAGTGCGCGTGCTTACGATCACTGATGCACAAATGCCTTATGCGCAAGGCGTGCTGGAGGCATTTCGCCATGCTGGGCTGCGCGCAGAGCTTGATCTGAGCGGCGATCAAATTTCAGCTAAGATCCGCCGTGCCCAAACGGAAAAGGTGCCGTGGATGATTGTGGTTGGACAAAAAGAAGTTGATCAACAAACCTTGACGCTGCGTCATTTGGATGGCAAACAAGAGTTTGGTCTTAAGCTTGATGCCGTGCTTGCGCGTGCGCAGCAAGAGGCAGCCTACTAGCGCAAGCTGGTGATAATAAAAAAAGGCCCTGGCACATACAAAAGTGCCAGGGCCTTTTTTGTTCCACCACGACTTTCTAGATGAAAAAGCAAGTTTTTGGCCTAGAACAAGCCTTTTTTGCTTCGGTTTGACGTCGCGTCGGCAGGCTTTATAGTAAAAAAACGCGCTTGTTCCGTCACAAAAGCCCTTTTTGCTCGCTGAGGTACATCATGGTAGCCGCATTTATCACACAGTCATCGCCTTCTTCACCAAAAAACCCCCTCCAGGATGGTTTTCACCTGGTGGTGGTTTGTGATGTTGCCAGCGAAGCCACCATGGCTGCCGTTACCGATTATTTGCATGAAACGGGCTATCTAGCTGTCGAAAACACCGTCCATTTGCTTGCGCCAGGTGTTTTTGGTCATACGCTGGTTATGGGTTTGCTGGAACGCGACCGCGAGCAGGGCAACACGGCCTTTGTCATGATCAAAGATGGCATGCTGCGCCATTACAGCAAGGCTCCTGGGGCGGTCGATTTCACCATCCACATTGCCCAGAGAGGAGGTCGAGTCGCTTCGTGCCGAGGGTAACAAGGGCACTCGCTTCCTGCGTTCCGTCGCCAAGTCGATTCGTCAGCTCAAGTCTGCTTCCCTGCGCTTGTCCGTCAAGCGTACGCGTCGTCAGACGGCTCCTCGTTCGAGCAACTCGGGTTTCATGAAGCCGGTCAAGGTCTCGAAGGAGATGCAAAAGTTCACGGGCATCAAGGATGAGCAGTTGGTGTCTCGCGTGGATGTCACCAAGGCCATTTGCTTGTACGTCAAGGAGCACAACTTGCAGAACAATGAGGATCGTCGTCAGTTCACTCCGGACGAGAA
>RGUK01000620.1 GCA_010027825.1 bacterium | reverse complement strand
ATGACAGCGGTTTTGCCCCTAAGTTATCCGATATTGAAAAGCCCTTTGCAAACATCCACCCCACCCAAAAGCCCGTCGCCCTTTACAAGTGGCTCTTACACAACTACGCTAAACCCGGCGATAAAATCTTAGACACGCATCTTGGAAGCTGCTCCATCGCCATTGCCTGCCACGACTACGGATACGACCTTACAGGCTGCGAGCTTGACCCGGAGTACTTTGCAGCGGCTATGAAAAGAATTGAAGCCCATACCGCCCAACAAAAACTTTTTTAGCCTTATATCTTTGCACCTCTATAAACATACACTGTATGGAAAACCTAATCAACAACGTATACCACGAGCCAAACCTTGAAACTATGAAGCGTATGCAGGATAACAGCATAGACGCTATCGTTACCGACCCGCCGTATGGCCTTGCTTTCATGGGAAAAAAATGGGACTACGATGTACCCAGTATCGAAATATGGCAGGAGTGTTTACGGGTACTGAAACCCGGTGGGCACTTGTTGGCCTTCGCAGGAACCCGTACACAGCACCGCATGGCCGTGCGTATCGAAGATGCAGGGTTTGAAATCAGGGATATGATTATGTGGGTATATGGCAGCGGTTTTCCCAAAAGCCACGATATAAGCAAGGCGATAGACAAAGCCGCTGGAGCGGAAAGGGAGGTGGTTGGGGCTAACCCGGCATTTAGAAAGATGCAGGAAAACGCATCTAATTACAACCTGCAACGGAATGAATTTATCACCGCCCCCGCAACCCCGGAAGCCCAACAATGGGACGGCTGGGGCACAGCATTGAAGCCCGCTGTTGAAACTATCACAGTTGCCCGAAAACCCTTACAGGGCACAGTAGCGGAAAACGTGTTGACATGGGGCACAGGCGGGATAAACATAGATGGGTGTAGGGTTGGTACGGAGGAACTAAAAAATCAGCAAAAAGACTTTAGCTCTGTTCATGGCAATCAGTTTGGGAATGGTTCGTATTTACCAAACAAAAATGAATACAAAACCGTAAAAGGCCGCTTCCCCGCCAACCTAATCCACGACGGGGCTTAGGCGGCGATGGTGAACACAATATCGAATACGGCGATTCAGGCTCCGCCGCCCGCTTCTTCTACCAAGCCAAAGCCGACAAAGGCGAACGTGGGCAGGGCAACACACACCCGACGGTAAAGCCTATTGACTTAATGTGCTACTTATGCAGGCTGGTAACGCCTCCCGGCGGGGTGGTATACGACCCGTTCACAGGCAGCGGTACTACCTTAATTGCAGCGCATGAGGAAGGCTTTAACTGGATAGGCAGCGAAATGACAAAAGAATACTGGGATATAGCCGTTCAACGGATAAAGGAACACACCGCCCAGCAAAAACTTTTT
>RGUK01000063.1 GCA_010027825.1 bacterium | reverse complement strand
AAGCCGAAGAACTGCGTAAGGCTGGCTACCTTGACGAAGGTGACAAGCGTTTTGATGCTGCTTATAAGCAAGCGATTGACACGGGTATGGAAATCCATAGAACCGATAATCAACTTAAAGTTGCCCGTATTTATAAAGATCCTACTGGCATAGACGCCCTAATTCTAGAGCAAGCAAAAATTATTGCGAATAACCCAGTCGGCAGCGAAGCATATAATCAGGCTAAAGACCGCTTGAATATCCTTGATAAGAACAGGGCTATTGCACAAGAAAAACTTTCGTTTAATCAGAAACTTGATAAGGCAAGAACGTACAGACAGCAGATTAAGGGTCTTCAAGATCGCCTAGCCAAACCGGTTGGTCTGTCTGCTGAAAAGAAAAAAGAAATGGAAGATAGAATAGAGCAACTTAAACAAGAAGCCTTTTCGCTGTACGATATTGACCCAAGAGACTTGGAAGAAAGCGGTCGTAATGTGTATGGTACGACGCTTGAAAACCCGCTCGCGCCACAGCAGAACGTATTGATGCAGCAGAGAGGGACCACTGCAGGATCAGTCAACACGCCGCGATTGAGCGACCCCCTTGGCATTCGTTAATAAGTACTGGTAATACATGGCTACTATTGCTGATATTCGGAAGCAATACCCCCAGTACAACGACTTGTCAGACGAGCAACTTGCCCGTGGTTTTCACAGCAAGTTCTATAACGACATGCCGTACGAGGAGTTTGCTTCTAAGATCGGGGTCGGCCCGAGAAGTGCTGTTGCTCCAACTCCGCCTCGGACTCCCGTACCCGCAGCGCCCGCTGAGGATATTCCGCAGCCTTCGTTGTCTGCTGGTGATCCAGCCGCAGGCGCGGGTGCATATGTGTTTGGAAGAGATACGTTTAAAGGTCTTGGTTCAACGATTGCTGAACGTATTAAGCAGATTGGCTATGGTTATGTCCTCAACCGTGCAGATGAAGCCGCCAAGTTATTTGAAGGTACAGAAGGTGATGACCGCCAAAAATTAGCCGCCGTTACCAACGAGTACCTTCAAAAACTTAAAGAAAGCGACGCAAGAATCCAAGCAGCGACTCCCCAAGATTTGAATATGCTGGAGCAAGGTATTCGCTCAGGGGTAGAAAGCATCGCTGTGGCTACTCCCGGCCTTGCTGCGGCGTACGTAACCAAGAGTCCTTATCCAGCGATTGCCGCTGCAGGATTGCAAACCAAGTTTGGTAGTTACGGTTCCGCACGTGCAGAAGGTCTGGATCCGAGACAGGCAGAACTTTACGCAAACATTGACGGTGCGCTTGAAGCCGCAACGGAATTCTTGCCTGCTGAATTTTTGATGAAATCTCTCGGAGCAAAATCACTCAAGGGCGTAAGGCAAGAACTCGTAAAGTTTGCGCTGGGTGAAGGCGCAGGTGAGCAAGTAGCCACTGCCACGCAATCGTTAAACGCATACTTAAACGGGCTCGATAAAGAACTTGAGCAAGCAAAAGATTGGAAAGAAGCGGCACGTATACAAGGTGAACGTCAAGCCGTTACTGCACTAGCCACGATTGTTGCTGGTAGCGTGTTTGGAGGAGGCGCTGCTGCACTTGGTAAGTATCAAGAACGCGCGGTGGCTAAACAGGCTGAAGAAGATCGTCGTGTAGCAGACGTTGCGGAAACCTACCGCAGAGGCGCGGAACAAATACCGCTGGGCGAGCGTCCGGAGGATATTCCGACTCGTAGAGCCCCGCCTGTCGCACCGGAAACCGAAGCCGTCACTACACCGACTGTTCCGGAAACCGAGGCTGCTGCGCCGACTGCTCCCGTAGAACCTGCTGTGCCACAAGGCACTGCAAGCATCGAAGATTTATTAGGGCTTGCTGACGAAGAAGGTCCGCCGGAATACACGGATGCGGATGTCCCGGCCTTTGTGCGAGGAGAAGAGAAGGCTGCGCCTGCTGTAGAGAAAAAAGCACCAGAAGTACGACTGCCCGAACCTGCGCAACTGACGCTACCCGATACGGAAGTTCCCCCTGCGGAAGACCTCGTGCAGAGTAGTAAAACGGGATTTCCGCGCAGTTACGACCTGTCAGCCATGCTACGGGAGGAGGTGCCAAGTGAATTGGCAGGACCAAGTGCTGAAGAAACTGTCGGAGGAGCAGGTGTCCGAGGCACTGAGTTGCCTGTATCACGACCGGGAGCCGAAGGACGAAGTGTTGAAGAACCTGCAGGCGCAGGAGTGGGGCTTCCTCCAAGTTATATTACTGGGGCTGCTGCGAGAACGGAGGCAGCAAAGCCTCCACTAAAAAAGAAGTCTATGGGCATCGTGGGCCAAGAATCGCCCGAAGCCTTGGAATCTTTACGTAGGGCAGAACAAGATGAAAGCATCCCCACAACAGATTCAGACAGCATCATTGCGCCCGAATGGAATGAACTGCCTAACGGTTTTGCTTATCGTCAATACAAAATTGTTGACGTAAATACCGGTAAAGTAAGTCCTGTCCAAGAAATTCGTGCTCCGTATAGTTACGCGCCAAAGGACGAGCCTGCTATCGTCCGACGTGGGCTAGACACTAACGGACAACCGTTTGGGGAAATAGAAGCAACTGGCACGCTCGATGACGTGCTTAGCGGCAGATCATTTGAAGACTTTAACCGCTACTTTGCTGGCGACTTCACGCTTGAGGCTCCCGTTGCACCGGAAGCGCCCAAGAAAACTGCGCCCATAGAAACAACGGAAGGGATGTTGGCGCGAGATAGGCGTGAAAGTTTTGAGAAAAATTATTTAAATAAAGACTACCCACCGCTTCAAAATGCTAATGCATTACTTGGCGAAGCAGAAAAAATTAGAAGTGGTATTTCTAAATTAGGGATTTCACTTGACCTAAGATTCCGTGGCTATCCAAAGCGTCGATGGAAAAGACCGTCTGGTCCTGCGAAGGAAGTAGCGAAGAGCCTAAAGGTCAACGCAAGATATGATTTGATAAGTTTTCTTCAATCGGCGATGGGTTCAAAAAAGAAGACGTTGCCCGCGTTGGTCAACGATTTTCATGCCATGCTCGATCGCCAGCAGAAAGAAGCGGTTGCGTTACTAGACAGGGTTGACCCAGATAAAAATATACTGCGACCAGAAATAGGCGTAGAACTTGCTAAGTCTATTGAAGACTTTTCCAACATAGGCAAAGCCATCGAAGAAACCTCGACGGCTTGGTTTTACGCCACCAACACAATTAAGAATATTAAAGCCGCGCAAGAACAACGTGCGCAAAAGACTGCCCCTGCGTCGAGCGGTCAACTTTTCTCAATCACGCCACAAAACGTCGCTGACGTATGGGCAAACCCTGCATTTGCCCCGCGTGCACCCGGCTTCAAGCCGCGTGTAAAACAGATTGTCGGGAGCGAGGCTGACCCAAGCCCTGCGGCAGGGACGGATTAACCAAGCCACACATGATCTGACGCAGTGGTTGATTAGTAAGAACCCGAACCTCATCGAGGGGCTGGGTCTTTCGATCTCGACACGTGACCCGAGTGGCAAGCGCATCCCGTTGGGTGTGCAGGGCCTTTACTCGGTCGCCCAAGATATTGTCACGCTCGTGCCGCGTGCGAACTCCGACGTAACGCTCGTCCACGAAATCCTGCACCGCGCCGAGCGCATGATGCCGCGCGATATCCAAGCCCAGATTCGTAAGATCTGGGAGCGGCAGTTGTTTGCCAATCTGCGTACGGCAGAGATGCGTGGCAACGTGTTTGAGAAGGACTTCTACAACCGCCTCGTCGAGTACCACTTCGGCGATGCGAACAAACCAGAAGATCTGCGAGCGTTGCAGGATCTGATCAAGACCGGTGCGGTGCCTGCCGAGAGTTATCAGTTCATGAACCCCTCGGAGTTCTGGGCTGTCAACGCATCGCGCATCATGCAGAATCGGTTCAAGGCTTCGCCGACCTTTATTGCCCGACTTAAGCAATGGCTGAAGGAGTTTGTCGAGCGAATCAAAGGTGTCATGGATTTGCCGTCCGATGCACCGTTCTTGCGTGCGATGGACAAAGTGATGAAGGGTAAGGGCGAGTTCATTTCGCCCACCATCTATGGCGATGAACGGCTGAACAACATTGACCGCCCGACTCGTTACAAGGGCTGGAAAAGCCCCGCGCGCGAGTATCGTGATGGTGAAGAACTAATTGTTAAGCGGGCAAAAAGAAATCAAAAGGTTGAAAAACCGCCGAATCCGAACGAACTGATAAAGCAAAGCCTTACTAAAGAGGCTTACGAAAAATTTGTAGAGAGCGCCGCAAATGTTTTGCGTCCGTGGAAACGCTTACAACAGCGTTTGGATAATGAAGGCAACTTAATTATATCGGGCCCAAACGCCAACGATGCCTACATCATTTTGTCGCAGTCAACCGGACTTGCCCGTTACTACGCCAACATGTACATCGTTCCTTTAGAACACAAGATCTATAACGCAATCTCGGCTTACGGCCAAGAAAAAAGCATTTCACCCGAATACGCGATTGAGTTTGTATCGCAGATGCGTCAAGCCGTGATGGCTGATCTGCGTCGTGATGAATTTTATCGTCGCTACAAGCCTCTTAAAACAGAAGCAATTATTACGCTTCGCAACGGGAAAAAAGCGTCTCCCGCTGCGTTACGCAGACAACTTTATTACAAAGCCGCAGAACTATTAGGCAACCAAAAGATTCCGCGCGAACAGAAACTCAAGATGCTTGATGACATCCGAGCGCACTTGGATGCGATCATGTCGAACGAGGCGTATGCAGACCCGTTTGGCGATTCGATGCACCCCAATCGCCCTGTCGATGCCGACGGTAACAACTTGGAGATGAGTACGAACTGGGACTCACCGTTCTACTCCCCAGCGGAAGGTACTGACCCGATTCTCCAAACCGGCCCCACAAAGCAAGTGCTGGAGCAAGACTTACAGCGGTACCCGTCATTGCGCATCGCAATGAATGACATCAACAAACTTATAGAGGTAACTAAAGAACTCAAACGAATTGGTGGTCTTTGGAATGAGTACATGGATGATGTGTCGCACTTCTACGGCTGGGGTGATGGCTATTCTCCATTGATGATGGAAAAGGAAGATAGCCCGCTTAATCTTGAAGGTGCCCGCAGTTTGGGGGATGTCGCGACGTTTATGCCGAGTATGAAAGGCGGCAAACACAGTGTCACTAACGCGGTGTATCAACTACTTTCAAACGCATATAGGGCTTCAAGTATTGCTGCACGTGCGCCGGTCACTCACCGCATCGCGAACTTAATTGATACTGGGAAAATACCGGGCAAACACGAAATTGATATTAGTCCACGCGAGCAGTTCATGCTTGCGCTAAATCACGCGCCGATTCCAAACGATATTAGCGGTGGTAACATCATCATTGATACGTTGCCCGATGGTACCAAGCGTGTCTACCGTATGGATGACACGGTTCCGGAGGGTAAGAAACTACTCGATGGCGTCCGTCGTGTTAACGAGGACGTACCCGCTGCTCTGCATATGTTAAGTAAAGCGCAGGGCGTTATTGCAAGTCAGTTCACTCGGTTACGTTTACCGTTCGCGCCCGCGCAGTTTGTCATGGACTCAATGACGCTTGCGCCAATTATTTCCGCCGAGTATGGCTATCGGTTTGGCCCGGAGTTTTTAGCGAGGGCGATGACTAATCTGGCGACCTTTAAAGGGCCGAAACTTTATAAATTGCTTCAGTTGTACCGCAAAGGCGACGAAGCCGGATTAAGAGAACATACAAAAGATGATCCGTTTCTAAAGGACGTTCTCGATTACATTAGGGAAGGTGGTCCATCGGCATATGCTGAGGCTTATAAAATTGAAAGAGGACTGCAAAATTACGTTAATAAGATAAGAAAAAATCCCTTCATCTCCGCTAAAGACGGATTTACTGAACTTGTCGATAACTGGACAGACTCGTGGGATTTGTTGAGTCGCGTGTCGGCAATGGGTGTATTTAAGCGGCGCGAACTTGAGAGACTTGGTTACGACGTTATCGTCAAAATTGGTGGGCCAAACAGTCCAGAAGCCGTAAGGATAATGGACGAGGCTGTCAAACGTGCGGTCAACCAAGCAAAGGAACTGTCCAACTTCAACTTGCACGGCAACCTTACTTCGCGCGCTATTTCGTCGTTGTACATGTTCTGGCGACCGAACCTTACGACGGCGGTTGCAACAGCGGACATGCTGAGTAAAGGATTTGAAGATCCGCAAGCCCGTATCACCCGGGAACTTACTCCCGAAGCACAGAAAAAACCTGAACTTGTTGAACGAAAACTAAAAGAATTTAGTGCGCAACAAAAGCGTGTCCGTAGGGTCGTAATGGTCCTGATGGGTGCTGGTATGGCCCTTTACGAACTTGCACGGCTTATGTCCGACTATGATGAAGAAGGACGTAATAAAGTTGCCATGAGCGACAAGGGTCAGTGGTTACGCGCAGCCCAATTCCGTATTCCGGGTACGGACTGGAACTTCAATGCGATGTTTGGCTTTGGCCCAGCCGGTTTTATGGCGCTCGGCGCACAAATATCAGCCCTACTGCACGGGGATCAGACTGTTGGTGAGTTCTCCAAGCACTCGATGGATACAGTCATTAGTATGTTCACCCCGATTACGCCGTCGCAAATTGACATGACGGAAAACTTTTTCGGCTGGCTCTTTACTACGTTCAGTCCAGCATTAGTAAAACCGGGAATTGAGTATCTCGGTAATCGAACTTCAGTTGATACAGCAATCTATAATGCATACCCAAGTCGATTCAGCGAAGTCTACTCGGGTGGTAAAAACGTACCGGATATTTACAAAGATCTTTCCGGTTTAATATGGAAGTACACGGGGCGGGAAGTCAATCCGAACGTATTGTACTTTTATATGACCCACTATGCGCAGGCTGCAAATGATGTCTTGGCAGGCGGTTACGATATAGTTAACGCGATGCTTGGTAATAAAGACGTTAAGGATATTAACTGGAAATTTCTCTTCGGTAGTTTCATCAGCCGTACCGGCAACGTGGACCAACGTGAATACTACGATCTGCAGCCTCTGATTGAGGGGGCGCGGAAAAGAGTCTCCGATCTTGAAGTAAGAGGCGAAAGTGCTCGTGAAGATCTGCATCCACACGACGAAGAGATTGTAGATATTTACAAATTGTATAATCCTTTAATCCAGCAACTTCATGCGGAGAAAAACAAACTAAATCGTCCTAATGATTTAAGTCCAAAAGAAAAGAAAGAACAACTTGAAATGATTGAAGCACAACTAAACGAGACTATGCGCGAAGCGGTTGCCGAGATTAAAAACGTCCAACTGACTAAGCAAGTTTCCAGACCCTAACGCCAAGACATTCGTCCTCGATGACGACGCTGACACGGATCTTGCACTTGGCGATCTTGGCGCGAGTGTCCACCACGTAAATCATGTTGGTAGGATTGAGCGTGGGGATAAAGAAACTATCCCCAACGCCC
>RGUK01000619.1 GCA_010027825.1 bacterium | reverse complement strand
AAACTAGGGTAAGGGTACCAGATTGGCCCGAATTTTCAAGGAAGCGATATTCTGTGATATAATCCCGGAGCCCGTAGTTTATAAACCCTTCTTTATATGAGGAGTTGTCATGTCACGACAATCGAAAATAGGTTTCTGGGCAGCTGTATTGATGAATATCAACATCATTGTGGGCGCTGGCATTCTTGCCATGACGCAAAGCATGGCGGCAACAGCGGGTGCAGCAAGCTTTCTTGCATGGCCCATGATTGGATTGCTCGTCTTTCCCGTGGTCTGGTGCATTGCGCAAGCTTCCCGCGTGTTTCCTGGCGAAGGCGGCATCTATAACTACTGCGCTAAGGGGATTAACCCAACGGCGGGTTTTGTCGCCCAGTGGGCATACCTGCTTGGCTACATGGGTACAGCAACAACGCTGACGCTGGTGCTTAAGGACGCGCTCGTGCATAAGGCCGGCCTGACTATTGTTGGCGAATACAGCATGCTTTTCAATACGGCGGTGATTGTTGTTTTCACGCTCCTGAACATGCTTGACGTCAGCAAGATCAGCAAAATCCAAAGTGGCCTTACGCTGCTCAAGCTCCTACCGTTAGTGGTAGTCAGCGCTGACGAGCAGGTGATCAGCTTGTTTTTAGCAAGTGTGTACAGATTGCTCATGTTGCCAAGCGTTACTCCAAAGATGCTATTACTTCAGTCTGATTCACATCATGGGTGCTAAGCAGCTCGCAACGCACGGTGCAGCACTATTCCCTCAGTTCCTCGGCTTTGATGCCAACATTGTCAATGCGCTCGGCTTAGGCATTTTGGGTGCCATTATTATCAGCTACATGAATAGCATCTTTGGAGTAACGCTTGGCAACATGAGCAATCTGTACACACTTGCTAAAAACAAGCTGATCACCTGCTCGTCAGCGCTGACTACCACTAACAAGACCGGCCTGTAACGGCTGGTATTGCTGTAGCAGTTGTTGGCTGGGCTATGCTTTACTTCATCGATAAGCTGAGCATTTCTGTTGCTATTACGAACGTGGGCGTATCAACAGCCTTCGTGCTGACCTTGGTTGCTCTCTTCCTGCACTTTTGGAAAAAGCGCAACATGCTCCAACTAGCTGTAACGCTGCTTGGTTTTGCCTCCTGTGCCATGATCATTTATTACAGCTGGATGGATATCAGCCCGGATGCTACAGAGCGCTTGCTCTATGCATCACCGCTGGCTGTCGGCCTGGTTATTGGTTTGGTGATGAACAGCGTTGCAACGTGCAAAAAGAAGACCAAATAAAGCTGACCACCGCCTGAAAAGAAGTCGCGGGGCGATTATACACCGTTCGTGGTGAGGCTCTCCTACCACGAACGGCCTAAGAGTATCGAATAACCACCTGTAGG
>RGUK01000618.1 GCA_010027825.1 bacterium | reverse complement strand
ATCACCCACCTCACCCGGAATAGCGGGCTCGCTGACGCCGAGCTGCAGCTGATCACCGGGCACGCCCGCCGAGAGACCCTGGCGATCTACCAGCACGTGGCGCTGGATGGGGATCTGCAGAAGAAGTATGAGGAGGCGATGAAGGGGGCGGGGTTGTAGAGACCTCGCACCGCCTGACCTACATTCCTGTTACTGCCTGAGCCCTCCGGCTACCCTACTCCCTTCCATATCGCCCTACAGCCTTCATGTATCCATCATAACTGCCTTGGCGCATTTCCAAGATACTGCTATCGCCCCCTTGCGCAGCCCATCGCTTCGCCTCCAGAACCTCTTCCAACATCTTCCGGGAACGTCCTCTAATTCGACCTAACGCAAACGGATTGTCAATTGGCTTCCCACTCGCTTCCAGTTGCGAAACAAAACCAAAGTCCTGTTCGCCTAGCAGCTTCCCCTGCTTAAGTCCTTGTTGATAGGGCGGAAGCGACATGGTTCGCCCCGGCACCACGTTGCCTTCTTCATCCCAACACTGCTCGTCCTGCGAGAGCTCACCGCTCTTCCAATGGCTCACAGACTTCTTTCCACCGCTTGTATAAAAATCCTCCCATTTGCCACTAAGCTTGCCATCTTTCCACTCACAACGCACGCTAACACGTCCGTCTTCACACCATTGCGTTTCCGCTCCCTGCCTCAGGTCATTCACATAGCGTGCTTCCGCTCTCCGGGCACCACCGTGGTGGATGCCAACCGCAACGAGCTGTTGTCCGTCTCCGGAAACAACCTCGTGGCCTCCACCAAGACAAACCCCAGGTTCGTACGGGAATATGATGGACAACCCATATTCTACAGTTCATCCCAGGATTTGAACTACTCCGGGGTGGGGCAAGAAGGATGCATGAGGCTTGACGACTATAGGAATCCCATATGCGCCGCCTTGAGTTTCGCCTGGAGGAATCGTTCGAGGAAAATAGCATTGCTTTGCTGTGACGAGTCCTTTGAGGATGAGCGACCGGGTTCTGTCAGAATGAAAAACGGGCTGTATCAGTACCAAGCACAGATAATGTGCCAGAAAATAATAGACAAGCAAATTTACTGGCTGAGGCAGGCGGGCGTGGAGGTGGTTGACTGCTCCTCCGGAATAGAATACGAAAATGCTAGATATATAAACCTAGAAAATTTAACCTCTTTTTTTGAGAAGGATTAAATGTCTGGTTTTCCTTATATCAACCCTGACAACTTCAAGAAATGGATGAAGAACCAGGAGCAGTTCAGTCCGTCCATGGATTGCAACCTCGTAGGACTTCAGGCTGAAACCAGATTCAGCGCAAAAAGGATAATGAGCAAAATGACAATTGAGTCGGGGCGGGCGAACAAGGTCGCCAA
>RGUK01000617.1 GCA_010027825.1 bacterium | reverse complement strand
GCAATCGGCTTCGATTTCCGAACGGTTGGTCGGTTTCGTGGGTTGCAGGTCTAACGAACCTTGACGCGCCAGCAGGCGTTTACTGCGAGCCGCTTCAACAGGAAACGGAAAGTTACGGGAGTGGTGATATGCACCGCGCCGTGTTCGCCAAGGTGGAAGTGGCGATTCTGAATCCGCAAGACGATCTTGTGGAGTTTCAATCAGGCGATTTCGTGAAGGGGCACTGTAGCCCCACGGAACTGCTTGAAATCTTGAATTGGGCCGCGGCTCAGAAAGGTTGAACCATGACGGAAGCAGAACTTAAAACGCGAATCCGTGCCGCACAGCAGGAGTTGAAGCCTAAGAAGGAGATGCTGCCTGCCGCACATCAATTCAAGATTCCACATCCCATTACTCGCACCTGCCCTGTTACCGGCAAGCCGTTCACGGTTACGGTGGAAGCGGAAGATTGGGTGGCATGGCGAGCAATGGCGAACCCATTGTTTCCGATTTCTCACTACTTTCCGTATCTCGGAATTCTTGAATGTGAATCCTTGATTTCAGGAATTTCTCCTGCGGGCGCAGAGCGATTTCTTGAATTAAAAAAAGAAAGTGCGGATTTTTTCAGTTCATCACTTGCAATTCACCCGAAACCCGCTATACTATAGGAGCAACATGAGCAACATCAACAACATCACAATTCGTCTGAACAAGCGTCAGTGCAACTGGCTGGCTCAGTTTGAAAGCGAGTTTGGTCGTCCGACCACTGTGACTCGCAAGGCTCTTCTTGATATTCAAACCAAGTGGACTGGCAAGACTGGTCCTTTTGGCTACGCACTTCGTCATCCTGCATGGCTGACGAATTCTGCGAACTTCACTGTGCAGCGAGCCGTTTACTCCCTCCCGTGGGCGGAATTCGATGCTTTCGTGGCAGCGAATGGGGCGCAGTCCCCTGTTACCCCCGCTGAGGCTCCTGCGACTGCCTGAGAGTAGAGGGACAGTGGCGACTCCTGTGGTCATCTGAGTCGCATCCCCGTCTGTGTGGGAAACCATGCAGACGGATTTCGTGAGCCTTGGGTACAGAACCAATGACTATTATATTTTAAAGGACTAATCTGACGGTTGCTCGCACTGAAAGATTAGCAGGCAAAGTAGCACTCAGCGGCATGATGCGAAACACCTGAACGATATAGTAAGTTCCTGCTGCACTCTCTTGCACCCACTTAACTGTGTGTGCAGGATTTTCAAAACCTAGCGAACCCGTGTAACGGTTCGCGCATTCCTACAATAGGAGATTTCACTATGTCCGCAACTATGACTACGAACGGCCGTAACATTCGCATCGCTAACCGCATCCGTGTGGCTGCTCAGAACATGCTGGAGGGCGATGAGTTCCTTCTG
>RGUK01000616.1 GCA_010027825.1 bacterium | reverse complement strand
CTGCTTGTGCAAGCTGTAAAATTTTTTCTGGTAGACTCATTTTTTACCTCTCTTTGTTTTCTTAACTGGCTCATACTCGGTAACATCGTCTTGGTCTGCCCATTTGTGCCAAGAAGATATGTAAGGCTCGTTTTCCGTAGCGCTACTTATTTCAAGGTAGAACATTGTGTCATCTATGGTTAGATAGCACGATACGGGAGAGCATTTTTCTAGTTTAATTTTCCCATGTTTGAATGTAAGTCTTTTTTTCATTAGTTATCCCTTTCTAATCACAATAAACGGCGACTCTGTCACCTTCTTGCGCAATCTTTAGATTGTTCCAGCCTCTATCCAACAACTTGCCGTCATCGCCAATTAAAGCAATTCGGCCACTAATAATTTTAGCTTTTGCAACGGGAGCGCCGTTCCCCTTACCCAAAAGCGTAGAATAGCCATTCCATCCACCGCTATCGTCACGAAACTTTGCATTGCCGAGGGTAAACGTAGTTCCGTTAACTGATAGAACTTCGTACCATTCAACCCTTTGCATGGTGCAACCCCATGTTCGTTTTAGGAAAGTTCCCTTCTTGACCGTATCTAACAATCGTTGCTTTTCAGCCTTTCTCGCTTCGCTTACTTGCTTTTTGCGCTCTAACTTGTCCTTTTCAACGACTTGCATTTTGGCTGATACTTGGTCAAGCCACTTAGTTGCCCAAAGCCTTAAGTCATCGCTAGTCTTAAAGCGGTATATTTTGTAAGGCTTCTTACTTTTGCCTAAATAAGAATAGGCCATTGTAGGGAACCCTTCTGGTATCTCGACTCTTGCATATTTGTTTGTAATTTGTTCCATTTTGTTATCCCTTTATTAAAACTTAATAATGCAACCGTTTTTGACGGTATCTGATTTAAAGTCAGTGTTGGGAGTCATTACCTTTTTTGGCATTGCCTCAATTTCCTCAATGTAATATTCGCTTCGGTCTAGCTCATAGTTACCCCCTAAGAACTCACTTAAATAAGCCTCAGCCTCATCCCAAGACTCAAAGGTTCTGGGAACCCCGAGAACCTTGCCGTAACAACCAAAATTGAATTTTCCAGTGTGCTGCAAGGTATTTGATGCCCAGTCTTGAATAATGAATTGCTCCTTGGATGCTAGATAATCCCAATAGGTAACGTGACTATTATTTTTAGTGTTTTTCATGGTTTTATTCCTTTCTATGTGGGCTGATTAGGTAGCATGATTGACGGCGGCTATTGCGTTTGTTCATCGCAAAAGACCACGAATCATTATGGTTAGTATCAACGTCGGTAATGATCGAGTCTCTTGAGATTGCAAACTTAACCAAGGCTCTTAGATAGTCGCTAGCCTTGATGATAGTTTGTCGTTTGCCGTTAAACGGCACGA
>RGUK01000615.1 GCA_010027825.1 bacterium | reverse complement strand
GGGTACCCCACAGGGATGGCACTTCGCGGTAAGACCGAAGAGGCGAAAACGCAAGCCGCTATCGAGGCGGCGTTACTTGGTCTTCCGGCTGCTGGTCCTTTGGCGAGACTCGCGGGTCGCGGGGCAAAGGCAGTGGGAAAAGAAGCGGCACGGGCAATCGACGAAACGATGATGTCGGGAGAGGGTACTTTAGCCACGGCTTTGGCCCCTGCAGCTCCATTTAAAGCGGTCAAGAACAAGGGCGGTAACTGGCTAGCCGATTACCCAAGCGAAGATCCTTTAAAACCGTTAAAAATATCACCGACTATTTCTGGTCAAATCATTAACGACGCCGCTGGTCGTGACATTTTTAGTGATTATCTTAAAGATGTTCATGATGTGGGTCTGCATGAGTGGACTCGGGAGAATTATCCCGAAATCTATAGGGCCATTCAGTCTCCAGAAGACTTTGCTATTAATAACTGGATCGACCAGAAGCTTCGTAAATACGTTCGAAATGAAATGGGTACACCGGAAGACCCATTGCGCGTATTACTAGAAGAACGCGGAATCAGTCATGTGTCCCCCGATGTTTTATCGAGAACAGCGGATGATATAAAACAAAAAGTACGTGTTGGTTCTGATTTCAGTGGGGATTTAGTTAGCATTAAACGAGCTAATGCTGGTTTTCCGAAGGAAGGAATTTCGACCACGAAATTTAAAGAAATACCTATGGAAGGCCTAACCACTGACCAATTTAATGATATTTCCGATCGTTATCATCTCGCCTCTGGTTGGGAACAACTAACGGATGAAGCGATTCTTAATAAAACTGCTTATGATATATTATCAGAACAGGGTTATCCCGGGGCAGACAGATGGGTCATGCTCAACCCATGGTTAAAGAAAGTGCCTCCGGAAACCGTTGTTCACAATATGTATGGTCCGCGTATTGATCCGGCATTCCGGGATATGAATTTTCAGCATTTGGTGGACGAATTGTATGGAGCGATGAGTCCCGATTCGGCGTTGCCTCCAGGATTGCGCATTTCACCCGATGATCTAGCAAAGATGAATATGCCACAGGCTGTAGAACGTGTGGCAAAGATCAGGGATTGGACCACGGAAGAAGCGGCTAGGGCTGAACGCGCCGCGATGCTCGAGAATCTTAAAGCATCTCCTCGTTCCAAAGATGAGTCGCTTAATTTATCGTTCGTTGACAAGCCGGGTGGTACGTGGGTGGATATCCCAGAAACCACGGATGAGGCAGGCCGTAAGATGTGTACGGCGATTGGCAAGAGCGCCGGTTGGTGTACTCAGCATAGTAACCTTGCACGGCAATATGGGTCCGGAGACAACCGCTTGGCGGCATTGATAGACTCTGAAGGTCGTCCGCACGTGC
>RGUK01000614.1 GCA_010027825.1 bacterium | reverse complement strand
TTGGCACAAACATTATAGGGATAGAGAAAGAAATAGATTTTATCTATGTTAATGATGCGATAAGTCTACCACAAAAAATGAAATGGACTCTTCCACAGAGACCAAGGGCATACTATCTAGTTTCTGCATATGAGGGATTGCCCACCTCAACAACTTCTTTTTCTCCTGTTACATTGTGCGCAAATTACATTATCAACCAGCAAAACGAAATTGAAATAAATGGTATAGTAAAATTAACTTCAAGTGGCGTTTCGTCGCTTACAACACAAAAAAGATATAAAATACTTATAAGGGTAACACCATGAGTTATGCATATGATCCACTAGAGGATGAAAGAAGAAAAAAGGAATCTCAAGAGGAGCAATCTCTTGGTGGCGGTTCTGGATCGGTTATTAGCGGTCAAAACCAAGCTCCGCAACAGCAATCTGGCAATAAAGGTTCTGGCCAGTTTGTAAATTTACAAAACTATTTAAACGATTCAAATAAAAACCTTGGGCTTGATATTGCAAATAGGCTCGGACAAGACGTAAGCGCAGCAGAAGAAGAGCAAGACAAAGCAAAAACAAGTTTTACTCAAGCTGTTGATTCAGGAACAACAAAAAAAGATGAATCAAATATAAATTTTGTAACCTCAAACCCGTTTGCGGCTCAACAGGGCTACAATCAAGAAAGCCTTGCGAAGAAAATGGCAGAGCAAACGACTCAACGGCCATCACAACAAACCGCGCAACAAACACAACAACCAAGCGGGTCTTTAAGTACTATGGGCCTTCGTGTTGGGCCAGTTTTACCCGGAAAAACGTCGCCAGTTATATCAAAAGACACAATTTCAAGCGCGACCACACAACAAACACCGACAGCCCAAACACAGCAAGTCACACAAACAAAGAATCCATTTTTAGATAAAATTGGTGACCCAATAGAATTTCAAAGATTTATTGCGCAAAGAGATGCAATGTACAAAGGCCCACAGGCAACAGAAGATGAAAATTTTTATGGCGGTGCTAGAGAAAAAACAAGACAAGCACAAGAATATGGATCGGCATTAGGAACGGAACAGGGGAAAAAAGCGGCGCTTCAAAAATATTATGGAGCAGAGACCGGAAGGCCAGACTATTCACAGGGACAAAGAAACCTTGATATGTATTTGGGCTTTAGTAGCCCAGAAGCAAAACAGGCTCTTGCAGCACAACAAGAAAAGGCCAGATCATTAGGTGATCGTTTTTCTGGAATTCAATCAGAACTTAATAATTACAGAAGTCAGGGCATTGCAAATACTCAGGCGGCACGAAGAGCAGCAAGAGATGCGATTGGAATTGATGACTCTGGAAACCTAATTGAATCAGGTGCGGTTAATAATTTTAAAAACTATTTAGCGCAA
>RGUK01000613.1 GCA_010027825.1 bacterium | reverse complement strand
CAAGTTGGCCTTAGCAAAGCACGCATTCCAGCTGGCCATCGCAGCAAAGCAGGCTTTGCTGACCTTGACCTGAGCCTTGGTTACAAGTGTGTACACACCCAGCGCAGTCACGTATTTGTCAGCCTTGATGTCACCGTACCAACGGGCAATCGCGTCCGCGGGGACTACGTATTCGAGGCTGTGATCGGCAACGGGCACCACTTCGGCCTGGGAGCCACGGTGGATGGCGGCGTTGAGGTCTGGAAAAATGATGTTGGCACCCTCCGCTTTGAAGCAGTAGCGCACTACAAGTATCTGTTTGAAAACAATGAACAACGCACGCTCAGCTTGGTAGACCGCACCAACGCATCCAAATACTTCTTGGTCGGTAAGCTTGGCGCACCTCAACAAACACCGCTCCTTCCCCTAGCCAATATCAGCACCGTGCCACTCGCCGTGAAACCTGGCCACCAGCTGGATATGCTTGCTGCCTTGAGCTTTAACAGCGGTAAATTCACTATCGACGTTGGTTACAATCCATTCTGGCGTGACGCAGAAAGTGTGCATCTGAACTCGTTTGGTGCAGAGAGCACATACGGCTTGATAAAAGCAAACTACAATGTGCCAGCAGGAGCACGGCTTACCACAACTGTTGGTAACAACGCTCAAGATCCATCGCTCATCATCACCCGCGACACATTGGATCTGGACGGCGTGATTACTCCAGCGCTCTTTACCCACAAGCTCTTTGCTGGTGCTGGCTATACCTGCAACTTCTACGGTAAAAATATGCTCTCGATGGGCATTGGCGCTTCATACGAAATCGCCACGTCCAATGCGGACATTGAGCAGTATGCGCTCTGGGGCAAGCTGGGCATTTCTTTCTAAGGCTAAAACGCTTCATACATCGCAAGGGGTCGCGTCTTTGTACGCGGCCCTTTTTTTTGCAGGACCAACGTCCTACTGCGCACGCTTGAGTACGAGTACCGTATTGCTGCCGCCAAACCCAAAAGAGTTGGAAACTGCGTAATCAAGCCCGTGCTGGCGGGCTTGGTTGGGAACATAATCTAAATCACAGGCCGGATCAGGAGTGGTTAGATTGATAGTTGGCGGTACCATTTGGTCACGCAAAGCTAGCGCACAAA
The DNA here is from genome assembly GCA_010027825.1 of bacterium. Next base: position 257 of record RGUK01000613.1, on the reverse strand, counting down.
ATGCTGCTTCAGCAGCACCTGCAGCGCCCAGCATGTGGCCCGTCATTGATTTGGTACTGCTCACCACCGCGTGATCAAGACGCGCCGGCAGCACATGCTCACCAAACACTTTTTTCAGAATCATTGTTTCTTGTGCATCATTCATGGGCGTTGCGGTGCCATGCGCATTGATGTAACCCACCTGTTCTGGGCTGATGTTTGCATCAGCAAGTGCCAACTGTAGCGCAGCAATAGCACCCTGCCCCTCTGGATGCATT
>RGUK01000612.1 GCA_010027825.1 bacterium | reverse complement strand
TATCAGTGCCTAATGCGCCAGTCGTTGTAGCCGCTCCAAGATTGCTTGTCTGGGCAAGACCACCGGAAACCGTATCAGTACCAGCGGCACTAGGTGTTGTATCTATTCCAGCCTGAGAAAGTCCGCCAATAGGCGCAGCGCTAACATTTGCAGTCCCTGAGGCGGGATTGAGCGCCGATCTTATGGCCGAAACATCATTTGCCCCAACGCCAAACACTGACGCAAGCTGACTGTCGCTGACTTTGTACTTAGCAGCATCCGCTAGTATGTTCTGAGCAACCGAAGTATCTCCGGCCCCCCATTTTGTTTGAAAAGCCCCTAACAAGTCGCCAGGAGCCGTCGATTTTGTGCCAAGAACCGTGGATAAATAGTTTGCTACATCAGTATTTGAGAACGCTGCCGGTTCATTGACAGGCTCTTGCGCTATACCACTAAAGAGCTGCTTCCCAATCGAGGCGTAATCCATGCTTTAGCCTACCTTTGGAAATGGCTTTATGTATTGAGCCACGGTTGAGCCAGAGACTCCTCGTCCTGTAGGGAATGACACATTAAAGTCAGGAAGCTTAAAGCTACCATCTCCTGTGTATCTAACTATTTGATCTGCGAGGCCAACTGCATTAAGGTATTGTGTGGCAAACCCATTATGCAACCCGTCTAGCCTCTTGATTTCAGCAGCAAGATCAACAGGCTTAGTTTTATCTCTTGCTGCATCATCAACTACGTCTAAAACAATTCTTCCAAGAAATTCTTGATCAAAATCCAAGGCTTGGTTATTTAACAAATCGACATATTTTGTGTCATAAGCAAATGGCGTATCTTTATTTACCACATTGCTTTTAACTTTCGGGTCATCTGTAAGCTGAATGTAATTATTAGGGAAATAAATGCTTGACGACTGGCCTTGAGATGAAGACCCAACGCCCGAAAACATTGAACTCAAATCCCCTGTAGACTTATTGCTTTTTAGCTGCGCCCATATATTAGGATCGCCACCGGCAAAAACATTGAACTCAAATCCCCTGTAGACTTATTGCTTTTTAGCTGCGCCCATATATTAGGATCGCCACCGGCAAGCCTGTATAAAGCATCCACTGAAATGCCTAGTGACGCCGCAGCAGTTTCTGGGCTTAATTTCAAATCTGTAACGCGCTTTGCAAAAGCTTCCCCTCGGGTTTTGTTATCCCACGACGGTATCGCCAGTGAAGCATCTACATAACGAGCAAGACTTGTTTTTGTTTCATTCAAGAAATCTTGTTCGTTATATAGCGTGCCATAATAAGCATCAAGACGGTTAAGAACAGATCCATAAGTGGCATTTGGGTCACCTGTAAGCGCTTTGATGTACGCACTTGCCTGAGCAACATCTTGCGAACTTACGCGA
>RGUK01000611.1 GCA_010027825.1 bacterium | reverse complement strand
CCGGTCTGTCCTTTAAAACCAATATTGTTGCATGCCGTGCAACCGGCAGCGCGCACGCCTTGCGCATGTTTGCATGATGCGCAGAGGAGCCGCACGAGCCGTTGCGCCAACACGCCAACCAGCGTCGCGCTAATCAGAAAAGGTTCCACGCCCATTTCAAGCAGGCGGGTCACCGCTGAGGGGGCATCATTGGTATGCAGGGTACTCAGGACCAAATGACCCGTAAGCGCTGCCTCCATAGCAATGCGTGCGGTTTCTCGATCGCGAATTTCCCCTAGCATGATAATGTCGGGGTCTTGCCTGAGCAAAGCCCGCAAGCCGCTAGCAAAGGTAAAGCCAGCAGTGGTATTCACTTGGCTTTGTGCAACACCCGGCAACAGATATTCAATAGGATCTTCAATCGTTACTATGTTTTTATCGCGAGCATTTAAGCACGTAAGCAATGCGTACAGCATGGTGGTTTTGCCACACCCCGTTGGACCGGTAACAAGAAAGAGGCCATGAGGACGTGCAATAAGATGTTCTACGCGTGGGAGCAAGGTCTGGCTGAGGCCAAGGCCTGCTAAGCTCAATAAACGTGTTTCCTGGTCAAGCAACCGCAGCACCAGCTTTTCGCCAAAAAAGATAGGAAAGGTTGCAACGCGCACATCAATAACCCGCTCAGCACCGACCGCTGGATGGAAGACTACTTGCATCCGCCCATCCTGAGGCAAACGACGTTGTGCAATATCCATACTGGCCATGATTTTGATGCGTGAAATCAGCTGGGGTGCTAGATCGTTATCAATATGCTGGGCATCGTACAAATGGCCATCGATACGCTCGCGTACAACGAGCACATGCTCATGCGGTTGAATGTGAATGTCGGAGGCACCGCGTTCAATAGCGCGGTACAGCAACGCGTCAACAGCTGCAATAACGCCATCTGGCACTAGTCCTTGCAGGTGCTGTTGGTCAGCACTCAACAACTGATGCGCATGGCCCGCTGGCACCATCGTCCCTGCCTTTCAGGCAAGATTATTAGCCAAGTTTGTAGCCAATCAGAAACCCCACTACCGAGGAAACGAATAAAAGGAGATGCGCCTTCATCCAATCGAAAAATGCAGTCACCATGGCATTCAGATCCATGCCGGCCGAAATACCCATGGTAGCCTTAATAGCTTGCCAATCAATAGCGACCAGCTTAAGGTATTCTAAACCAAGCACCACAAAGCCAGAAATAACCAGACAGATGAATACAAGTTTAAAATATTTTTTAAATAGAAAGCCAATGGCAAAACAGAGCCCAAAATAGACGGCAGCCTCTATAGCTTCTGAGGAAGAGCCCCCTATCTGCTCGGCCCATTTCTTCAAGTCGAAATCACTAAGCATCTTTTTGCTC
>RGUK01000610.1 GCA_010027825.1 bacterium | reverse complement strand
TTACCAAGGAGGTGACGTTCTATCCGGGGCGTCGGTTCCGCTTTGATTACGCCCACCAAGCCATCAACGGATTCAAGGCTGCCATCGAGCTGGACGGAGGGGTGTTTGTCGGAGGCCGGCACAGCCGGGGCATGGGCCAGGTGAAGGACGCAGAGAAGGGCAGGCTGGCGGCTTACAGCGGGTGGAACGTAATCCATTTCACGACCAAGTGCCTGACGCTTGAAAACATAAAGCAGGCCGTCGAGTGGTTCTGGAAAAAGATCAAGGAGCGGGCATGAGCATCAGCCCTGTCTTTTTGCACATGGAGCTGGCTCAAGAACGCGCCAGGCGGATTAGCGCGGAGCGCGCGGTGGTGGCCGTCAACGAGCATGACGAGCACAAAGCCCGCCAGCTGGCTCGCGCTCATGACCTTGGATGGATGGAGCCGGAACGGGAGCAGATCACGGTCCGCTACCCGCATGAAACAAACGATTTCGTGGACGACGAGTAATCGGACACGGAAAGAGGAAAACCAAAAGGAGAAATAAATGAAGACAACAATAGAAAAAATAACCCCCAAGTTAGCACAGGAATACCTGCAAAAAGTAGATCCGGCACACCAGAGAAAGCTGATTGTTTCAAGGGCACAAGCGTTTGCCCGCGAAATGACCGCTGGCCACTGGTTTAAAAATCATCAAGGCATCGCCTTTGACGAGCATGGCCGGTTGATTGACGGGCAGCACAGGCTCAAGGCGATTGAGCTTAGCGGCGTAACTCTTGAGGTGCTTGTTACGAGAGGAATTGCCAGCGAAATGGTCAATGGAGTCAGGCTGTTTGCCATCGACACCATTGACGTTGGTTACAAGCGACAGACGGGAGAGCAGCTTGCTCTTCGCCACGGTGTTGAAAATGCGAACAGGGTAGCCGCCGCAACTAGGGCGGTCTTGCTCTGGGCTACCGGGATACCAAAAAACACAACCTCAGTTGCGCTTGAGATTTTGTCGATATACCCATCGATTAAAAAGCTATCATCTGGAGGTAAGTCTAAAACGCTTCCTGGCTCTGTCGTTGGATGTTTCGCAGTTGCGCTTAGAGCATTCCCGGAGTTGTTTGATTCGTTTGTCGACCCATACATAACCGGCGCAAATCTTAAAAAGGGCAGCCCAGCCCTTTTGTTGCGAAATGTCATTCTTAACACTCCGATAGGTGGAGGGTCTGCGACCTCTCGGTGCATCAACCTTTGTTTTTATGCCCTTAAGGCTGCCGCCTTGCACGAGGACATTAAAACAGTTCGCAACAACGAGTCCGGCGCTCGGTTTTTTGCGCAAAATCAAAAGGGAATTGTCAGAAAAATCCGCGCGGCTGCGGGACTAACAGAAACAACCGAACAGGAGGAAAAATAA
>RGUK01000062.1 GCA_010027825.1 bacterium | reverse complement strand
TGGCTCTGCTCACCGGGCTCTACGTTCTCGCAAAGCGGGCGAACGAGTTGGGCCAGACCGTGCCCTGCGTCGTTATCGACATGGCCGGCGAGCGCCATACGCTGACGTTCGCGGATTTTGAAACACTGATGCTCGCGTATGGCGCGGCGCGTGCGGCCGAGAGTGTAGGAGGTGCGACATGAGGCCACGCGGCGGGGTTTTTGGGGCGAGCATTGCGCCTTCATTATCTGCTGCCAACTCGGCCGCTGGAGGCGCGTGGCACTTGAGAGAAGCGGAGCAGCTCAGCAGGGCGGCGACGTGGCCCGGAAAACTAGGCAGCCCGACGCAATTAGCCAACCTTCAACTGTGGCTGGATGCCTCGGATAGTTCAACGTTATATGACTCCACGACCAGCGGAGCTAGGGTGGCTGCTGGGGGCACTGTCGCGAGGTGGGAGGATAAGAGCGGAAATGGAAATCACTGCGTCGAAGCAACCAACAAACCGACGCGAGTTGCATCGCAAATTAACGGATTGGACGTTGTGCGATTCAATGGAACCAGCACATTTTTAAAGGGATCAACAACGCCAGGAACGGGCAACGTCCGAACAGTGTTTGCAGTTGGCAAATCCAGCAGCAACGTTGGAGGAGAATTGCTTCAATTGGGCGAGCCGCCTGGATATGTTGGGGGCGCGTTTTTGTTGCGTCAGATTGTGTATCAGGGAACATACATAATCGGCGGAGACTTGTGGACCAACAACCTGTCACTTGCAAGTGCAGTAACATTTACCAGTCCATTTCTCGCATCAGTTGTCGAGCAATCTAACAGTTCTGTGTCGTACTACCACAACGGAACGAGCGTTGCAGTGTCAGGTGCGCTTAACTCTTTTAATATGGCCGCCGGGTATTACGTTGGCAAAGCGTTTATTGGTAGCAATGTTGGGTTTTGGCCCGGCGACGTATGCGAAATTGTGATCTACAATTCTGCCCTAAGTTCTGGTGACCGAATTAGTGTGCAGAACTATCTGAACGCAAAGTGGAAACTTTTCTGATCGCACGCCCATGCTCCGCCCCCTCTACGCCCTGTTCGGCGCTCTGGCCGCCGCGAGCCTCACGGCCTGCCTGCCGCTGGGCGAGATGTATCTGATCGAGCAGACGCCGCTGGTGCCGTTTCCCACTGATGGCGAGCAATACATATGGGACGAGTCAGCGCAGTCGTGGACGAAAACAATCCAGCCGTGATCATTCCGCAAGTTAGCGTAGCCGCGCAATAAAATGCCGTTAATTCTGCGCAATAATCACCTGCTGATTACGGCTTCTGGCAAGCTGGCAGACACAAAAAAGTGCTGCTGCGCAGGATTAGATTGCGCAAATAATTGCACGATTAGTTCTTCTGGCGGTGAGTGCACGACAACTCCGTGCTTTACACCTGACCAGCAAAAAGACTGTCAAATTTACTGCGCGCAGTCTTGTGATGATTTAGTTTCAAAAGGTTACGTTACGTTAAGTAGCGGAAATTGCTATTACTGCGACGAAACTACCTACACAGTTAAAACGTTAAGCCAAAATTTATATTCAGTACAAGACGGCGCAGCGGCGGCAAAATTCGCTTATTTGCAGTGCCCGACAAACTGCGAAAGCACTGGCTACCATTCCTATCCGCCCCCGTGCTCGCCGCCGGTCACGTACGGTTACTCCTGCTCAAATAACTGTAATTACGGCGTTATTCCGGCCGGGCAAATTTATTACAGCACGCAGCGCGATTGTCAGTTGCATTGCGCAAAGACCTGCGACGACTTAGTGACCTACAAACTGGCTACGTCGTCGAGCATTAGTTGCTACGCGTGCGATTTAAATACCGGCACACTTATCACAAATCCGCAAACGGTTTATCAATCAACAAAAGCCGGCGACACTGAAGTGGCTGCAAAGTTGGTTGAATTTAATTGCCCCGCTGATTGTAGCGCGGGGTATTCGTCCACGCAGCCGACGTGCGAACAATATGGCTATACGTGCCCGGATTGCACATACACTGCGTGCGCACCGGGCGAAACTTGTTTCTCAGATGAAACGAGTTGCCAAAATCACATGACCTCGGCCGATTGCGCGACGTTGGCTGCGGAAGGGTGTATTAATGAAACTACGCGCACGTGTTGGGCGTGCCTTAACGGCTATTACAGCGGCCGATACTATAACGGTGTGTACGCCAATCCGAACGGCGCTGAAACATTTTATTCAACGCATTTTGGCTATAGATTCCGTAACTGCTCGTATTTATGCGCCGACGTGCACAATTTGTACGTATATGACTCTTACAGTTCGGCCTTGGCTGCCTGTACTTCTTATGTTTACGACTGTTGCAATAATTGCGCGCAAGTAACTTCGTGCCCTGCCGGCCATAACTGCTTTAATACTTTAAGTGAATGCCAGTCGGCCGGATGTTTGGACTCCAACAACGCTAACGGTTGGTCGCAAACGATTAATTTTACGCCAGGAAATGGGCCGAATGTCGCGTGCGGCGTATATGTAAAAGACACCAAGACCGTACAAATTCCGGGCAATATATGCTGCCGGTCTACTAACGGTAATACGGTTACGGTGACGATTCAGACAATTGGCGTTGACGACGATGTGCGCATTAGTGGCGACACACATACTCCCGGCGGCGACAGAATAAGTAAACTTTTAAATCTACCGGATTCGTGCGCATCAATCGGCAGCCGAACATTTACACGTTGCTATAATGCCGGCGCCACTTTGACGGTAGAGTTAATTGACACGGTAGGCGTCGGCTGGGGCGGCACGATAATTTTTAAAGCGGGCGGTTCGGGTACGTTGCCTAGTTGCGGTTGTGTAAACGCCGGCCCAATTTTGACGTTTACTGCAAGCTCCGATTTCAATCCCCTACCTTGAGCAGAACCATGGCTGAAATTCGGTGCTCGTTGCAGCATTTGCGTGAGCGGTGCGAAGAACGCGCGTATGACTTCAATACGGCGGCGGCTTGCGTTATAGAAATGACCGAAAATGGCGAAAATATTCTTGTCGACACCGAACATCCGGCGTATCCAAAAAAACGACCGCAACCAGGCCCGGGCGAAGAGTTAAAAAAACTCCTAGCTAAAATTGGCATTAAAGCGACTCCAAATTGTTCCTGCAACGCGCGCGCAAACATCATGGATGCGCGCGGGGTGGCGTGGTGTAAAGAAAATGAAAGCACGATCGTAGGGTGGTTGCGCGAAGAAGCCGAGAAACGGAATCTTCCATTTGTAGATTTAGCCGGTAAACTGCTCATTCGCCGGGCCATCGCGCTCGCCGAAAAAACAGCAAAAAACCAGCAGCAGGCAAAAATTTAAACGCCTCATGGCCACGATGTGTTTTCGATACGGCGCCGTTAGCAGCGCAAAAACGCTTAATCTTCTTGCCGTGGCGCATAAGTATCGCCAACAGGGCAAAAAAGTTTTGTTGCTAAAGCCCGAGCTCGACGACCGATACGGCAAAGACATTATTCGAGCGCGCGCCGGACTTGAAGCGCCAGCTGACGTAATCGTGCCCGCGGTTGGCAAATTAAATTTGCCAAATTTGGATGATGTTGTATGCATTTTGGTCGACGAGGCGCAATTTTTAAACCCGGCTGTTGTTGACAACCTGTACGATATTGCGCACGCTTGCACCTATGCGCCATACAACCGAGTGGGCGTGCCCGTTATGTGCTATGGCCTGCGCACAGATTTTCGCCGACAGCTATTTCCCGCAACGCAACGACTCATGGCGCTTGCCGACACAATTGAAGAAATTGAAACAATTTGCACGTATTGCCTAAAAAAAGCGGTGTTCAATATGAAGCTCCGCGATGGGCAAGCCGTGTTGGATGGCCCGTCTGTGGAAATAGGTGGAAACGATAAATACGCGCCGGTATGCGGAAGTTGTTATATTTCGCATTTTAGTCGCCGGCCCGTATCGCAAGTCGTAAAGCATAACCTCAAATAAGGACACGCCCATGAGCTGCTGCGGGCCCTCAGGCTGCAACCAAAAAGAATCTTTGCTCGCGGTTCCGGCGCTCGTAGCGCTGGCGGGGGAAAGCGCTTTAATTGTCAACAAATTATTGGAAGTTGCCGCCGGGGTAAGCAGCCTCGTGTATTTCGTGAATAGCAGTCCGGAATTAAAGCAGCTGGCGGAAAAAATTGAATCACTGGTGCAAGAAAATGAGTTGCTCCGTAAAAAAGTGCCTGTAACGCCAAACGCCGCCGTTACCTCCGCAGGCTTTACGGTTACGTTTGGCCCGAAAGGCAATTATGAATTAACCGTACCGCTGGGCGACCATAAGCAGCGCCAAAAACTCGCCGCCGCACTCGACACGGCGGCGAACCATATTGCGCAGTTAAATTAACAACAAATTACGGACATGAATTTGCGCATAATTAGGAACAAAAAATGGCCAAGCCGGTTTTACACCTCGTTGGTTTGTTTCATACGCAACACACTGCCGCGTATTCTCACTGCGCATTTACCGGCAAGGCGTTACGCTTCTCTAAAATGCTGCAAAAGTACGGCTACAAAGTCGTTGAATACGCCAACGAAGGCAGCGAAAGTGTTGCGGAAGAAAAGGTCGCAATGCTCGGCGCTGAAGAGTTGGCGCAGATGACCAATGCTGCCCAGCGCACCAAACAAAACTTTCACGGCGACTTGGCCGCGGTTGGAACGCCATGGCATCAGGAGTTTGAAAATCGCTTAATACCGGCGATGAAAGCCCGCGTACAACCCCGAGATTTAATCTGCCATCCGTTTGGTCACGCGCACAGTCGGCTGCTCAGCGACTTCCCACAAAACATTCATATTGAAACCGGTATTGGCTACCCCACGACTATGCCGGGCACTGTTAAAATTTTTGAAAGTTATGCGTGGCGGCACTATCATTGCGGCAAAGACGGGCGCCAAGGCTCGAATTATGAATACGTGATTCCTAACTATTTTGAAGTAAACGATTGGCAACCCTGCTATCGGCCCGGCGAATATGTAGCGTTTCTTGGGCGCATTGACGCGTGCAAAGGCCTCGACACTATTTACGAAATCGCCAAATACACCGATAAAAAAATCGTGCTGCACGGCCAAGGCGACCCAGCAAAATGGGCGCATCCAAATATTGAGTACCGCGGCCCAATTCACGGCAAACAGCGCAGTGAATTTTTACGTAACGCGCTATGCTCCATCATGCCGACAAATTTTATTGAACCGTTTGGCGGCTCGGGCGTTGAGGGGTTGCTATGTGGGACGCCATTAATTGCAACAGATTACGGCGCATTTACAGAAACAGTGCAGCACGGTGTAAACGGTTTTCGCTGCAAAACGTTACAAGATTGGCTAGAAGCAATTGACGCCGCGCACACGCTTAATCGCGTAAATATTGCAGACAAGGCGCGCGCTACATATAGCCTAGAAACGTGTGGCGCCGCGTACGATAAAGCGTTTCAACAAATAAGCCAGCTGTTCGACAAAGGTTGGTACTCGTTGTCGGACAAATTTTTAGCTCGCGCCGGCGAACTTTGACAACTAAATATATGCCAATTTCATGGCATATTTATTGATGCCTCCGGCCAAAGCGCTATCGGCATTTTTGGGCCTCTAGCACAATTGGTTAGTGCAAGGGACTTTTAATCCCTAGGTTCCGGGTTCGAGTCCCGGGGGGCCCATTGGTTACCGGCATTGGAGTGCCGGGCTTTCTTGTGCAAGGAGGTGTTTTATGCAGTTGTTTGTTTTGCTCTTCACGCTGCTTATGCCTTTTCTGCAGCCGCTCGCGCAGATGGGCGCGGACAAAATGCAGCAGAAACTGAACAAAACGCCGGCGCAGTTGCAATCCACGCAGCAACAGCCCATGATGGCGCCGGCGGAGCAACCGCAACCGCAACCGCAGCCCCGTATCGTGTACCACAACGGGCAGTGGTGGAAATTCGAAAACAATCAGTGGTACGTCTGGAGGCAAATGTGAACACAATTGCCGCGGCGATCGATAAGGCGGGCATGGCGAACTTCGACGGGGAGTACGCCCAGATTCCAGCGCGCATGCAGGAATCGCTCCGGCGTTACGTGCTGGCCGGCGAAAAACCGGGCGATTTCCTGACAGCAGTGATCTGCAACGATCTCTGCAATGCCGTAGGCCGCGCCGACGCGGTCAACCTGCCGCTGCTCAAGTTGTATGTGCAGTGGTTCTATAACGTGGCGCCCGGCTTGTGTTGGGGCTCGCGCGAAAACATGGACGAGTGGATGACGGCGCGGGCGCAAAACCGTTTCTGCTAACAGACATTTCCGCCAGTTTAAACCGGGGCTATCCGGCTGGCGATACGGGGTCGTGGCGGAATGGCAGACGCAGCGGACTTAAAATCCGCTGGGAGCAATCCCGTGTGGGTTCGAGTCCCACCGGCCCCATCAGGAGATTTCAATGTCCTTTCTCATCGAAAAATACGCGTTCCGCGACGGCATCTGCGCGGCTGTAAACGCAGACGCTACGCACGTTGATGTTTCTGGTCCGTGTTACTCGTGCGGCGAAAAGCAAGCCGTGCGCGCCAAGATTGAAGACTTGGCGCGTTTCCGTAACGGCGAGTTTGCTCAGGATTGTTTCCCCTACCTGCCCGCGGCCGACCGCGAGTTCCTGATTTCGGGAATCTGTGGCAAGTGCTGGGAAAGATTGTTCGCCGAGAATGAGGAGGAAACGTATGCAGACGACTGATGAGGTCGATACGGCAGCGTATAAGCCTGTGCGCTGCTATTGCTGCGGCGGGCAGTTAGCGCTGTTCACGTTGAAAGATACGTGGAAAATGCGCGTTGCCGGCGTGTTGCACGACGTGCCGGTAGCCGCGATCCCGTGCAGCAAGTGTTTGACCTGCGGCACCGTGCTGCTGGATGGCGAAGCCGACCAGCAGATTATGTGGTGCTTGGATCGCTATCTTACCCAGAAAGGGTTAAACACTTGGCGCCACAAGCTATATCGCCGGCTGCGGTTGAAAATCCTCAAAATAGTTGACCGGTGGAACTACTGGGTATACAGGACCGCCGCGTCTGCTTAGGACGATAGCCGCATAGCTCAATTGGTCAGAGCACTTGCTTTACACGCAAGGGGTTGGGGGTTCGAGTCCCTCTGCGGCTACTGCGTATCGCGAGTAAACCGAGTCGCGTGCGCGGGTTGAATCCTACAAGCATGGAGGCGTGAATGCGTTTTTTCTTGGCATTTGGTTTGTTGATTTGCGCGGCAATCGTGAGCGGCACGACTTCCGCGCAAAGCCCGGTGTATAGTTCGTCGCGGGCAACTGCCTACACGACGTACACCGCCCAGGGAGTTGCCGAGCGGATGGCGGCCGACGGACAGTGCCGCCATTACGGCAATCCGACCGGAGGGTATGAAGGCGTGGGCTACTCTCCAAGCTCCCCGGAAGCGGCCAAGAGGAACTGCTGCTTTTGGGGGCGCCGACCGGTTCGCGACATTGGCGTTGCCCGCGGTAGTCGCGGGTGGTACGCCTG
>RGUK01000609.1 GCA_010027825.1 bacterium | reverse complement strand
ATGGAATCAAATGAACAACTTGCCGGTCACGATGTGCAGTCCGTTGAACAACCTGACCGGCAAGTTGTTCATTTGATTCCATGGTAAAGAATATTTTGTGTTTATGAACAAGAATGTACCAGTTATTATGTTCAAACCGCTGGTAGGATTCGTTGTCGGTTGCTTTTTTTTCAATGGTGTGAAGGTAGTGTGTGAAATGAACTCGTGGAATATCGCAAGAGTAATCCTTTGCATCATACACATTCTTGACAATCTTTATGGGTACATTCGGTAAAATTGATTCACTGAATTCTCCTGTGTTGAGCACTATATGGTCGTGTTCATTTTTGTAATATTTGAACTCTATACAGTTCATGATGTCATAAATATCATAGTTGCTTTGAATTTTTATAGCTTGAAGATCCATTGTATGTAAATCAATCAACTCGGTAACTGATTGGTACCTATTTGTGGTCACCTTTCCACGTGTAATATGTGGAACACATTTATTGACCTTCCTAAACACGGCATAACTATTGAGAAACGAAATATCCTTTTCAAACTCGTTGAATTCTTTTGTTATATCGGAGTACTTTCCTGCAAGGTCTTGGAAAGTTTGAGAGTCAATGCATTCAAGGCCTCTGGACTTGAAGGTCTTAAGGAGACTTTCTAGATCAAGAAGGGACTCGTTCGAGCCTTCACCCAAAATATTGTTGCCATTAAGGACTATGCGGATGTCATTGGGAGTTTGTTGATGGATAAAGTACACAATTTCGTTATCGGCTTTTTTGTACATGTACTTGTTATCTGAACCGTTGAGTAAATTGTTGACCTTGAGCTTGTCCATGAACGTCATTATAAAAACACCCGAGTCCTTCAAGTTGTGTGATATAATGTCTGCGGCTTTTTCAGGATCCAGATAGTGCATACCAAAGTGACAGCATACTACATCAAATTTCTCAGGGTTGCGGTTACTGATAGTAGCTAGTGCGTCATCGTTGTTTAGATCAAGTTTCCAAAATTGAAAGTTTTCATTCTTGTTACATCGCAATCCTTCAAGTCTTCGATAACACTCGGCTATATTCTTCTCAGAAATATCATATCCATGTACATTATGTACACCATTGTAAACCCATTTATGCATGTCTCCGCCTCTTCCGGAGCACATCTCAAGTAAATATTTAGAATTGTTGCAATACTTGCTATAGAGTGTTTCTTTTATCTTATTGTGGAATTTTCGCATTTTTTCATAGTATTTGTCCTGTGATGGAACACAAAATCGGAAAAGAAGTTCTTGTTCCACAGGATTTAAAATGTTATGGAATATGTTGCAAGCTACCTCGCTAAAGTTGCCGTGCTTTTTGGCATTTGCGGTTTTGTCCCATCGGGTGCGCAATGGGACGAA
>RGUK01000608.1 GCA_010027825.1 bacterium | reverse complement strand
TCGCCAGATACGGTGACGGTGCTGACGGTGGTCGCCGACCAGAAGTGGTAGGGCGATGTGTTGTTGGACGAACGAACAGCCAGCTTAATGTCTGTGGCCTGTGGATTGATCCCAGCTGTGCCGTCGTGAAAGAGAATTGCGAAGTTAATCGTATCGGCAGGACGGAGCTGGATGGTGCCGTGACGATGCGTGACCGCACGCGTGCCTAGATTTACCTGGAGATCTGTCAGGTACCAGTAGGAGTTATTAAGCCAAGAAAACATATTACTAGACTCACCCGATGTCACCGCAGGCGCGGTGAGGGTGGATTGAATGTAAAGCGATTGAGTGGTCGCCCCGCCAATATAGCCGCCGACTCCAGTGTTTTCGCTTGCCAGCCTTAAAGAACTAATCTTTACAGTATAAATTGATGTTACTGTAATCAGTGAGGAATCAAAAGTGCAGCTAGGAAAGCTTGCGTCATGGTTTGGTTTCAACTCTTGCGTGGCCAACGTATTCCCCCGAATGTCTTGCAGTTTCACTTCGTAAATTGACCTAACTTCGGATGGATCTAGGCTGGCACTTCCAGCATTTATTTGTTCAAGCGAATACAAGACAGTCCAAGATGCAACTGTTTCGTAGCTCGTAAGCGAAACATTTACAGATTTATCCGCGTTTTGTGTCACAGACCATTGGCCATGTTTTTCATGCGAATACGGATACACTGGCCTGACCCATGCCGTGCAGACAGTAACCATGGAGGAATTAAGAACTGAAAAATATGATGGTGATAGACCTGAGTTCGTTACAGCAGTATCATAATAAACAACTTTATTTGATGACCATCTTGAGTCATACGAAATCAGTGCGCTACTTGAAACGGCTGTTACCCTTCCTACAGTCGCTACGTTTGCATAGCTTTGGCCAGAGTGAATCTTACAAAAATATGTTTGCCCGGCTGTCAGTCCACTTACGCAAAGATGCCCAGATGGTATGTAGTCGGGGTATGTAGTCGGGGCTGCTTTCTGTATTAAAAGTTGCATCACGGCCGGTTTGAAATCCGTTGTAGATTATGACGTCGATCTGCGGCATAGCCTTACTCCACTACCAGTTTGATCTGATCCGCCGAACCGTAAGGCCGCATCGCGTATCCAACCCACCCGCGTGCGTCGCCTTGGTTATCTATCACGTCGAAGTTTGCCAACCGCCCCCGCAGAATGAAATTGCGTGAGCTGGGTTTGCCTGTAGTCGCACTAGCCCAGATGCCGTAGCTCATGTAGTTCGCGTCCATCTGGGTGGCGGTAGTGGCGAGGATCTCCACGCCCATGCCGTGCTTAACAGGCTCGCCCGTCACGATAAGTTGCTGCGACAGGATTGGCGTGCTGTTCCAAGTGATGTCGGAAATGTTGCCCGTCTG
>RGUK01000607.1 GCA_010027825.1 bacterium | reverse complement strand
GGGGCGTTTAAACGCCCCCCCTGTATGCGATTATGTAACAACTTACGATTTGGTTGGCGATTTTGCGGCGCTTCTGCGATATCTCTGGCTACCAAGCATGGTTCCATCTACCTGGTCCGACACAGCCGTCTGACTTCCAAGTAAAATAGCACACGGCATTGCTACATCCGACGGCATTGCTACATCCGGCTGAAAGTGGTAATTGAACTCCAATTTCTTCGATCCCGTATCGCGTAGCAGTGAACCATAAGCGTATACCCTAAGATCCTCTTCACCTTTACTGTTCAACGCTTGAAATGCCACCGTAGTTTCTCCGCCACAGAAAAAACCATCGCGCACCGCCAGGGCTTTACGAGGGCGCACTTCCACCTGCTCAGCGCCACCCACCTGCTCAGCATCACCCACCCGAATAATAATTTTATGATCCGTATAATTGATGAGTGTAATGTTTGCAAACATGGTACTTGCACTCAGCACCAATGCACTGGTAATTAATTTGCATAATCTTGTCATCTCTATCCCTTTAACAGAAGCGTTATTATGAAAATAGGACGACGAGAATAGACATGAATTGGGATTATTGGAAGAACCAAAATGAAAAGGGAGCCGCGAATGCGACTCCCTTTTTAGCTATCTTTATCGCTTGAGCAGACCCTTCAACCACGCTCACCCTGAGCATGTCGAAAGGTTTGCCAGAGCGTGGCATGCAGCCTTAGAAGCGAATGTTAAAGCCACCGTGGGTGTCACGATCGCGCATAACGTTTTGACCAGCGAAGGTGAAGCTACCACCGGCAAAGAGCTCGAAGTATTGACCAACTTGGTACGATGTTTCAAAACGTACCTTGTGGGCAATGGACTCCGTGTTCTTACGAGCCAACTTGTTGTCAAGGTCGCTCAAGCGTGCAGCACCAGCAGTCGTTGGACCATCAAATGACTGTGCTTGTTTGCTCTTGAAGCTCACACGATCTTCGGTCTTGTAGTAGAGCTCATAGCCAAGCATGGAACGAATGTCGCGCGTCTTTGGATGGAAGAAGGTAGCATCCAAATGAGCCTTAGCATAGCTCCAATCAACATCAGCAGCAGCCTTTGGACCAAGATTCTTGACCGAGGAGCCTTTGAACACCGCCATGCGATTTTCCGTTGCTTCAAGCACGAAGTGGTATGATGCGTCTGCTTTCAGATTCATCCACTTGAAAGCTTCCCACGCCAACATGCCGCCGACTTTCACTTCCCAGTGCTCCCCGTTACCAAGCATGACTTTGTATGGGTTGCCGTACTTGTCCTTGTCACCGCCGGTTGGTAGGCGAACGCCAACGCATACTTCACCCATCCAATCTTCGTGGAAGGCGTGGTTGTAGAAGAAGTCTACATCAACATCGCCAAGGCCGGTACGTTCT
>RGUK01000606.1 GCA_010027825.1 bacterium | reverse complement strand
ACCCAAATCAGTCCTTAACATCGGCCTGTATCACAAACCCGGCCAACCGCGGCCCCGTTTATGATATCATTTTATACCGCCCCCTACCCCTGTAGAGGCATATGCTGAATCTGTAGGTCTAGAACATCACCCTTGCGAATTCTAGGCCGCTTTACAGTGCGCCGCTTTGGAGGCTTAGAATCAAAAACAGGCCAAACTGCAGGAACTATTAACGGTAGAGGCATCTCCTACGCACTCCGGAGAGTTTGTCTGGCTAGGTCGGCATCAGCTGTAAAATATGTTTTACCGCGGTCTAAAAATGAATATACTCGCGCCATGGCCCACTGCTCTTTTCCTAGCCGAGCTGACCGCGGGAACCGACTGGTATCTGGATTCTTACTGAAATCCTTCGCTAACCGAACAGATGAAATGTTTGTTTTCCACGCACCTATGCCCCGATTATAAACCTGCTGTAGTATATCGCGTCTCACGCCAGTCAGTCGCGATAATTCAGCGAGGCTTAACCCAGTATCTAGTGGCAGCCCATACCGACGCAATACATTCTCGCGGTGTGTCATGTCTTATCGGATAAAACTAATTCTATTTCAGCTCTCTCGCCACGATTCACGGCCACGGCCTCCAGCCCATTACACTCGCTAGGCAGCGTTACGCCTGGATATTTTTTGCCGTATTTGGCTTGGAACGCCACAACAATCTGAGGAGGCACTAACGGCGATATCTCCTGAAGGCGGTCATATTCTGCTCGCACGAATTTCAGAATCTCCACTGCCGGCGGTCGCTCCTCCCTGGGCAGTCCGAGATTTACGACGAGCCACCGATGTAGGCGACCATACTGAATGGAGGAAATCCGGTGCCCCTCTGTCCTAGCTCCCCATTTGAAATAAGAGCCGATGGCTGAAATAATCGCGCCTAAAATTGCGACGGCCCCGACACCGATACTTGCAAATTTCGGGTCGTTAAACAGGCTGCCAGACCCTACCGATGCCGCCCCATTAATCACCTGGAGAATTATCAGCGGAAGCTCAACGATAGAGCGCAGATGACTGTAGCGCGCCTCTGCCATTTTGTGAATTAAACTAAGCCCGTAAGCTCGCTCTGCTGTCTTCTTGAAATGGTCTTCTAACAAATCGCTCCAGGCGATTGACCCTGTTATCTCTGTCATTCTAACTCGGAGAAATAAAATCAGCGCCCCCGGTATAAATGTCCCTTCTTCCGTGTGTCACGAACACGACCCCTACCTCTACTCTCTTTGTGGCGGCTGCTCCCGGCAGCACTCCTTCCGCTCCTGTCATCTCTGGGAACCCCGTCCAGCTCTGTACTAACGGACCCATCGCTTCCGCTGCTGGCGTTGCTGATTCTATCGTAGGAACTGGTGGCACTACCGCCACTCTGTCTCTAGGC
>RGUK01000605.1 GCA_010027825.1 bacterium | reverse complement strand
ACGTGTGCGCCGGGATGCAACTTGCTAAGGCGGTACAGATAGCGACTGGGAACTCATTTTCTTCGGTTAAGTCTTTAACCGTTTGAATACGATCTTGCAGGAGGGCGTTGTGGCCTTCAAGCTCCTTAACCTGCTGAACGCGTGGCTTGAGATTGTTTTGATAAGTAACGAGTTCTTTCTCTTGCTGGCGGAGTTGGCGACTGTTTGCGGCAAGCAAATAAGCATATCCCAGGCTTAACGCTAAGGGGCAGAGTATAACTGTTGCACAGATGCGCAAACGGTATTGCCAGCTGTCGATGGATGGATTGCTTAAGATAGTGAGTAGGTTTGGCAAATTGGCCTGAAGAGGGATGGTGCTGTTTGATGCCGTTGCCGCTGTCAGGAGGGTACCGGTGTGGATGGCGCGTAAGGGCCCGGCTATCTTGCTTACGCTCAAGGCAATTTGTAGGGTGAGCAGTGGCTGGTGGGGGAGTGTGGTTTGGAGCGTAGTGAAACAGTAGACTGGCAGCTTGTGGGGAATCTGATGTTCTTCAAGGAAGCTTTTGATAAAGTGGGCCACCTGAAAAGGGCTTACAATCCGGTTCGCAGTTACTTCGCGCAGGTCATGCATCTTGCACACAGCGTAGGTTAAAGATCGTAGTTTGATATGGCCTGACGCAATTTGCCCAAGGGCACATCCAATACCTTCTGCATCGATCTGCACGAATAGACAGAGTTTTGGTTGCATGAAGAAGGATGCGCCAAACGCCATAGGTTTCTCACAAGGTAAAAGTGGTTAATCGCATGGGAGTGCGTTGTTCTTGTTGATCCAGCTCTTGACTGCTCAGCAGGCCAGTTTTTGCCCCCAGGTGTCCAAGGACCGACGCGCTGTTCAGGATGCCACGATGCATAGCTGCCTCCAGTGGCTTTTTATGCAATAGGCTCCCAACAAAACAGGAACCAAAGGCATCGCCAGCCCCTACGGTGTTGACTACGTTGGTGCGCAAGCTTGGTTGGAAATAAATAGTGTTTTTGCTTGCTGCGTACACACCGTTAGCACCGTTAGTGACAGCAACAATGGAGGGCCCCATACTCAGTGTTACGCGGAAAAAGCTCTTCATACTAAGCAATATGCCCTGCCAAACAACAGGGGACTGCAGGAGGTAGGGGCTAGGGTCATCCAGGTTCAAGCCGCATGGCTGTTTGGAGCTTGCTGCACGAAACGAGGAGCGAAAATCCTCGTCCTGCTCGGTTAAAGTGGCCATTAGAACCTTTGCCTCAGCGCTGTTCAAAATCAAAATATCAACGTTGGCCAGCGCCTCCTTGAGGGTTTTAGGATGCTTAGTAAGTTGGCCGGTACCTGGATTAATAGCCACGGGAACCCCTTTGCTTTTAGCAAGCTTGGCAAGATCCGGCAGTAAAA
>RGUK01000604.1 GCA_010027825.1 bacterium | reverse complement strand
TTGACACAGCCGGTCGTATCGAGAAATTCCAAGCTCGTTACAAAAAACAAAAGTAGTTTTGTTTTTATAAGCTTTATTACCGTTCGCTCTGTAGGCTCACTGGAGTCGGTAGATGCGAACGGTAATTTTTTTATCTAGGAACCAGGATGCTTGATTGGTCGTTACTTCAACGCGAATACGATGAGCTGCAAGAGCAGCTTATTGACCCGTCTTTAGACCAAAAAACGCGCATTGCAAAGCAGAAGCGCTCTTCACAGCTTGCGGATGTGCTGGATATGCACAACCAGATTGTTGCACTTGAAAAGAATATAGTAGCCAGCCAAGCCCTTTGTGAGGTTGATGACCAAGAAATGCGCGAGCTTGCTCAGCAAGAAGTGCAAGAAGCATCGACCAAAAAGGCTTTGCTGGAAAAGGAGCTAGAAGACGTTTTATATCCGGCTGACGAGCGGGACGATAGCTCCGTGTTTGTCGAAATTCGTGCTGGTGCTGGTGGCCAAGAGGCGGCGCTGTTTGCCGCTGATTTGCACCGAATGTACAGCATGTATGCCGAAAACAAGGGCTGGCATAGCTCAGTGGTTGAAGAAAACAGCACAGATCTTGGTGGTTTTAAAGAATTGATTGTCCACGTGCAAGGTAAGCGCGTTTATAAGCACCTCAAGTTTGAGTCAGGCGTACACCGGGTTCAGCGTGTGCCCAAAACAGAAGCAGCAGGGCGTGTGCATACCTCAACAGTTACCGTTGCCGTATTACCTGAGGTTGATGATGTTGAAATTAACATCAGCCCAGCAGACTTGCGCATAGACACTTACCGCGCTGGTGGTGCAGGGGGGCAGCACGTGAATAAAACAGATTCTGCTGTCCGCATAACACACGTGCCTTCAGGACTGGTAGTTGCATGCCAGGACGAACGCTCGCAAATTAAGAACCGTCAAAAGGCGATGAAAATTTTGCAGGCGCGTCTGCTTGCGTTCGAGCGAGAAAAGCAAGAATCGCAGATCAGCGCCGACCGCAAGCAACAGATAGGTACAGGCGAGCGCGCTGAAAAAATTAGGACCTATAATTTCCCCCAAAACCGTGTTACAGATCACAGGACTGAGGTCACGCTTAAAAAGCTCGACATGGTTATGGAGGGGGATCTTGATGACTTGATCATGCCTCTGATTGATTGGGAGCGTGCTAAGCGGCGTGAAAAAAGCTCTCTGGGTGTTTAATACTGAAGGATACTGATGTTTTTGTTTGATTGGCTGATGGCTGATAATCACCTTATGAGTTTGCTTGGCATAGGCGCCATTCTTGGCGCTGCGGTGCTTTGTTCCTCCAATCGCCGTGCTATTAATCTGAAATTAATCGGGGCTGCGCTTGCTTCGCAATTTTTGCTGGCATTCTTCATTCTGAAGACCAGC
>RGUK01000603.1 GCA_010027825.1 bacterium | reverse complement strand
CTTGGACTAGGACTCAGGGTAACGCCAATGAATTGCAAGAAACGGCAATCAGACTCAGAATCCTTTGTGAATCGATGGTTGAAATCGCCGTGGAAAAGATGAAAATCACTAAGGCTGAAATGATGCAAAAAATCAATGGCAAAGAATGGCACATGGGATGGGAAGAAGCCATGCAGGTTGGTGCCGTTGATGGAACAGTCAAAGTTAATGAATTGCCCAAAAAATACAACATGAAAATAAAAGAATTGTCTTTGTTGGATTTGCTTGGGGGCTCTTCTAAATAAAATTTTAGTTTCAATTGGAAGCAACTAAGGCGAGGGAAACCTCGCCTTTTTTATTCTTCTGGTGGAGCTTCTTCCATAGGGGGCTGAATGGCCTTCTTGGGGGCGGCCCGTCTTGCAACCACGAATTTGTTAGCTACGTTACCTGTAAAGTAAGCTGCCACAATACCCACGACGCCACCCACGAGGGTATCGTAAACCGCACCAAAGGCTTGCCATCGAGCGGAACACAGGGCACCAGCAAAGACAGCCCCAATAGCAAAGAAAGCTAACCAAAGCTTTCTGCTTTTGTATCCGCCATCTTTTAGGGGATTGTCGTTGGTAGATGACATATAATTATCGGGACAGCCAGCTCCAAGCCATTTTGCCCAATTCAGTAGCCGCTACTGAGCCAGCAGCAATGAGGAGAGGGAAAAGGAATTTCTTGATTGATGCCCAATTTTCAGCTTTGCGGGCATTAATTGACTGAAGCTCCTGCACCGAATCAGATAACTTCTCAGTGGCTTCATGCGCTTTTTGTGCTAGGTGTGCGATTCGCTCGACATTGTCGGCAATATCTCTAACGGAAGAATCAAGCTTTTCTTCCATTCTGTTGCCGAGTTCGTCAACCTTTTGACACAAGAAGCCAATCTTCAATACGGCCTCAGCGCTTTGAGTGGCGAGTTCAGCCACTTCTTTTTCTACACGTTGAATGCGCTCTTCGTGCGCTTCTAAGAGCTGTTGAGAGGCGGAGGCAGAGCCATTTGAATAAGAACTCATAAGATTGTCCACGGTCAAGAACTCCTAAAGATAAAGATTCAGACCTTTACGGAACAAAGACCTTATTTATCCTTCGGGGGCTCTATTATTTTGTACTGTATGGCGCAAATAGGGTGAATTCTTAGTGTATATGTACGCATAGGGAGGCTTATGTCGGTTGGCTTACCACAAATATAGCACTGCCAAGACTGCCCCTCACTCCTATACAGTTGCCCATAATTGAGCTCTTCTTCCATATAGTCTGGCTCAGCATCGGTATTGACGGGGGTGGTTTCGTCATCCCAAGCGATATCGATTAGGGGGTCGTAATTCATTATTCACCCAATTTATATCCACTATATCCATGGTCTTCAGGTTCGTGTTCACCCT
>RGUK01000602.1 GCA_010027825.1 bacterium | reverse complement strand
GTAAGTATTCACAACGCTGATGAGTTGTACCATTATTTTGAACAAACAGTGTCTGTTGGGCTTGAAGGATTGGTGGTAAAGCGCCCAGATGCTTCATACCAACCTGGTAAGCGAAATTTTAATTGGATTAAGCTCAAACGGCAGGAAACTGGCTCGCTGGATGACACGTTGGATTGTGTTATTCTTGGCTACTACGCCGGACAAGGCAAGCGAGCAGCTTTCGGCATAGGATCCATTTTGGTGGGGGTCTATGAATCCAAAAAAGATGCATTCCAGACCGTTGCAAAAATAGGAACGGGGTTTACGGATGAGGAATGGCGCGACCTGAGAAAGCAATGTGATAAGCTTCAGGTTGCTCACAAACCGCACAATGTTCTTTGTAACCAGGCTTTGTCGCCAGATGTCTGGGTTGAGCCGTCGATTGTGTGTATGGTTCGGGCGGATGAAATTACGCTTTCACCGCTTCACACCGCGGGGGCAACGCATGAACATTCTGGATACGCTCTGCGCTTTCCTCGCTTTATGGGGTATCGCCCTGACAAAGCTGCTACGACAGCAACCACGCCTGAGGAAATCAAAACACTCTTTGACCTGCAATTTCAGAAAAAAGCTAAGAAGCGCTAACGGGGATCGGAGCTGCTAGCTCGATCAGTTTCTTGTCGATTTCAGTTGCGGTGCTTTGTACCCCATCGCTCAGCTTTTGGATTTCGGTTTTCATTTTGGTCGTGGCATCGCGTTGATCGGAAGCGGTTGCTTCTTGATCCATGCGTCCGAGTGCTGCCTGTAGGGAGGTTTGCATTGTTTTTAAGTCGATTTGTTTTTCGGTTAGGATGCGACGTGCTTCTGACCCGACATTTGCAGCTTGGGCGTCGTATTTTTTCATGTCATCCTGTGCTGCTTTGTCTCTTTTTTCACCGTCGGCGGCTAACTTTTTGAGTTGGTCTAGTTGTTGTTGCACGACGCGTACTTGTGCGTTGACCTGATCTAATTGCTGCTTGTTTTTCTTCATAGCGTCTTGGGTTTGGCGTTTCTGGCTAACTATGGGTGCCAGTTGCCTTTGCACCGCCTTCAGGGCAGATTTTGTTTCCTCATGTTTTTTTTGCAGTGCGCTAAATTGTGTGGTGACCTGTGTTTGATATTCCTGGAAAGTGCCTGCAGAGAGCGCGGCTGTAGTGCAGTAGAGAGCGGCTATAAAAGATATAGTTTTCATTAGGGATTCCTTGCTTATGGCTTAAGGCGCCATCATGGCGCGGAACGACTGCGCCGCAATGGTGGGGCTCTCGGCGCGAGTAACGGGCGATCCTACCATGATGCCTTGGGGCTTGAGGGCGGCAACTTGTTGGAAGTTGGAGGCGTCAATTTTGCCGGTTACAAACACAGCAATGTTGGTATTATCACGCACGTTGTGCC
>RGUK01000601.1 GCA_010027825.1 bacterium | reverse complement strand
CAACCGCTCATGTCTGGAACAACGCTGCAAACTCTACGGAATATATGCGCCTGACCAGCACAGGGCTGGGGATTGGGACGAGTTCGCCTTCTGAAAAATTGGAAGTTGTTGGTGTTGCCAAAATCAGGACTTCAGGTGGTAGTGGTGTGCAGATTGTTTCTGCGGCGACACCGTACATTCAAGCGTTTGGCGCGTCCGGGAACAACATCCTCCAACTGAATGGTCAATCCATCAGTTTTTGGTCAGGTGCAAGTTACGGCGCTGAATCGGAAAAAATGCGCCTCGACTCCTCCGGCAACCTCGGCTTGGGGGTGACGCCGAGTGCTTGGACAACTTATCCGGCACTAGAAATTAGTAATGTCGGTACTGTTGGTTTTAATGGTCGATATGGCAACTTTGCTGCAAATGCATATTTTGCTTCGAGCTTCTGGAGGTATTCGACCAGCACCGGGAATGCTTGTTTACATCAATTAGATGACGGCGCTTATAAGTGGTTCAACGCCCCCTCCGGCACCGCAGGCAACGCTATTACCTTCACGCAGGCGATGACACTGGATGCGAGTGGGAATTTGGGTGTTGGGGTTACAAATCCCAGTCAACGGCTTCATATTCAAGACGCAACACAAATTAGAGGCGTTGTTTCTACAGGGGCTAATTCTTTTCAATTCTGGAAAGATTCAACACCATCATTTGCGGCTGCAATAGGTTGTGGAACGCCTTCCGCTGGATTGGTGTCCGCCTTGGTATTTGAGACATTTTCAGGTTCTTGGGCAGAACGCGCCCGCATCGACTCCAGCGGTAACTTGCTGGTGGGGACGACGAGTGCCAACGGCGCAAAATTTCAAGTTGAACATACAGGCAATTCGGAAGTCGCTTGGTTTACTGCTAACAATGCGTCTTTTACAGATAACGTTCTGCGTCTGGACTGTACCCGTAATACAACAAATAGCACTTGGAACTTTTTGGAATGCACTGTTCCGGGCATAAGCAATCGGTTATTTATTCGGGATTCTGGCGACGTAGTCAACGTTAATAATAGCTACGGCGCAATTTCAGATGCAAAATTGAAAGAAAACATTGTAGATGCTACGCCGAAACTTGAAAAACTGAACCAAGTTCGTGTTGTTAACTTCAACATGCTTGGCAGTGAGCAAAAGCAAATTGGTGTAATTGCCCAAGAGCTTGAGCAAGTATTCCCCGGCATGGTTAGCGAATCACCTGATCGGGATGTTGAAGGCAATGATCTTGGCACTACAACTAAGGCTGTTAAATATTCGGTTTTTGTCCCAATGCTCATCAAAGCCATCCAAGAACAACAAGCCCTCATTGAATCCCTTACTACCCGTGTCTCTCAACTTGAAGGAACCCAACCATGACTACGTTTAACTGGGTTGTGACAGCCCTTAATTG
>RGUK01000600.1 GCA_010027825.1 bacterium | reverse complement strand
CGGAAGCCCATCACATCCGGCAGCACTCTCAGTATCTTTGCATCCCCCTGTGTGCGGATTGTCACCGAGGCTCAATCAACGGATGGCACGGCCAGAGGCGCATTTGGAATGTCTATAAGATGGATGAACTAGACGCGCTGAACGACACGATTAGGAAAATTCTTGGCGGCTAGCCCAACCCAGCTCTCGCTGAAACTCTTGCGCGACCAAGGATTTGTTGCCGAAGTCGTGGAGCGGTGGATACCTGGCGCGAACATCCGCAAAGATTTGTTTGGCTTTGTAGATATTGTTGCGGTGGATGGAAAAAGAACAGTAGGAGTCCAAGCAACCAGCGCATCTAACATGAGTGCGAGAAAGAAAAAAATTATGGAGTCGGAAGTTTTAGGATTAGTCCGCAGTTCTGGTTGGGAGATTTGGGTGATGGGTTGGAAAAAAGTAGGAACCCGCTGGGAGCATCGGGTGGTGGAAATAGTATAGTTAGCAGACCTTGGGTGAGGGATAATGGTGTCTCTCTCCTCTTTTTGCCCACTTCGGTGGGCATCTTTTTCTTGGAGATAGTTATGACTCTTGCAGATAAAATTCTTGACATCCTTGTTGAGAAGCCCCTTTGCGGCAACGATATTGCCGAAAGACTCGGAATCAACCGCACACAAGCCAAGGTAGTCCTTGGAAAGCTCCACAAGGCAGGGAAGGTTACCCGCGAGTCGGTGCGGCGCGAAGAGGGTGTGCGCGGCCCGAAGACGCACTTTATTTATTACATCGTTGAGGATACAGTTCAAGCATGAACCACGCTGACGCTGGAGCGTTCGCTATCACCCTTTTTCATGCGGTGACCAACGCTCATATCATGCACCTCCAGACCCGCTCATACGCGCAGCATAAGGCTTTGCAGAAGTTTTATGAGCAGATCGGAGACCACGCAGACACATTTGTGGAGTCTTATCAGGGAAAGTACGGGATAATTGATAACTATCCAGATGAGTTTGACCTGATGCTTGATCCCCTGCCTTACCTAGAAAATTTGCGCGGATTCGTGCAAGATAACAGAGAACATCTACCCAAAGACACAGAGCTGCAAAACACAGTAGATGACATTCTCAACCTTATAGATTCAACTGTTTATAAACTGAAGTTCTTATCCTGAAAGGCAACAAAATGGAATACGGAAACAAATTTAAGCGCCCCATGGGTTCTGATGCCGCCGAAATGAAGTCCGAGCGCAAAGAAAAGCGTGTAAACGAGACCGGAATGGGCAAGGCAGACAAAATGATGGAAAAGGGCGAGTTCAACACGGGCAAGACCGAAGGCATCTGTTACTCGCATGACCGTTCTGTTTACAAAGCCGAAGACAAATACGAATCCAAGAAGTGATAGATAAGAAATGCGCGAATTGTGCCTATTTCCGGCACGA
>RGUK01000061.1 GCA_010027825.1 bacterium | reverse complement strand
TGAAGACAGACGACGCTTCTCGGTGCCGATCAGTATCTTTTCCTTTTCCAGCGATGCCTCAAACTCACGGGTACTGATCTGCTTGGTGGACAAGAACTTCTTGAACGCACTCTTACTGACGTACATCCGGTGCGTTGAGGACTCGATGCGTCCGACCAACTCCTTGCCGTACGGCTCAGAGGTCAACTTGTCTTCGTTGAAGATCAAGAAACTCGTAAGGTTGTTGTAGTAGAACTCGGTGATTAACGCCTTGTAGTCGATGTGCACGGACTTCACCGTCTTATCGCGAATCTGGATCATGTGCAGCATCACGACACCGTAGATGCGCTCCAGATCGAAGTCGATGATGCCCGCCTCGTTGGCGAGTTCCCCACCCGCAAAGCAAGCAGCGATGCCGTTGTGATAGAAGCGATACTCAGATGAGCCGCCGTAGTCCTTCATGAACCGCTCGATCCAACGATTCAGCACCGGCTGAACATTCTCCAGTCCCTTGTTGTAGATGTGCTTGATGAACTCCGGACCTGCCCAGCCGTAGTTACTCTTGAGCGGCTGGAAGATGCGGCTACCGTAGGTCTCGTCCTCGACCATTTGCTGCGGTTTCTTCATCTGCAACTCGACAAGCCGCGCGATCTCACCCGCAGGAGATGTCTTGTGCGCGTAGAGTTTGTCGTACATCGAGTGGTTCGATGTCATCACGGCTTGCAGCGATGCGGTCATTTCAAGTTCGCGCTCTGCGTTGACTGATGACTGCATACGCAGTTTCGCCTTGCCTTGCGAGATGCGGTGTAGCACTTTGCACAACAACTCGACATCAATGTTCGACGTTTCGTCGATACCGAACAAAATGTTTTTCAGTGCAAGATAGCGACCGATGTACGCATTTTCGGTGGCGTTGCCTTCAAGAAGCCCAGTGTTGACCGGATCGGAGAAGACACTCAGCCCCGCGTAGAGTGCGCCGGTTTTGCCTACACCCGAGTCACCACTTTGAAAGCAGAAACTCACACCGGGAGTCGGAGCCCACGGCATCAACGGTGAACCGAAGCCCTGCAGCAGACCAAGTGCATGCAGTTCCATACCCGGCTCGTTGAGCAACTGAACGCTCTTCTTCCACGTTTCAAAGTCGCCCGTACGGCGGACAAGTTTGGCGACGTTCTTAATCATGGGGGAGATGGCAGCGTTGCGCTCCTCCCCGTTCACCGCGATCTCCCGATCGCCAAATACGAAGGCATCCTTAGTTTCTGTCCAGCCCATTTGTGCGCGCATGATCTCTGCTCTCTCTTTGTGTTGTAGGTAAACGTCCCACTTACTCAAGTACTCAAACATCCGTTGAGTCAGCGAGACATGAAAATTGACCCCGTTCTCACCCAAGATCTTCTTCAGCATGTCGAATGCGTAGATGAACTTCAGCGGTAGCAGGAACTCGTTGGGCGGGTCTTTCGGGAACACGTGCCGCATCAACAGGCACTCCCCATCCGACCCTGCCTTCATTCGTTTGATCGGGTACAGATCGTTCGCCGTAAGGCATACGGGATCTTCCCGCTCCCCGTCCTCATCTGCTGGGGGGATGTGATACACACCGCCATTACGGCCCCGCACGAACGGCTTTAGGTAGTCCGGGAAGACCAGAACTTCTTGGGGATTCTGCGTGACCCCAGATGCGTCCTGCGTAGGGGCTTGGGGGGCCGCTTTGGCTTCTTCGAACCTTCTTCCGAGGTCGATGGGGGAGCCAGAGCGGAGCCGTCCTTTGTGGGGGCATCCGTTACATCCACCGGGGTTCTCCTTCTCAAACGACTTACATGAGTGCGCCCACGCGGCATTCTTCAGCGACTGCTGTGCCTTGCGTTCCGTCTCCCGGCGACTGTAGCCGGGATGGTCTTCGGACATCAGATGGATGGCTTCTTCACCGTCTACGCAGCGGACAGCCACGGAAAGCCCCGCATACCAAACCGGTTCAGCAAGCGTGGCGGCGTTCTCTAGAATGAATCTAATCTGATTGCAGCCCGTGCCTTCTAGACTCTGGGTTGCGATATCGGAGAAGTAGTATTCAAAGTTGTCCTTGAAGGCTGCGGTGTCGTTGTCGAGTCCCTTCGGCACATCAGCCAAGATAGCCTTAAGCGACGGCGTAACGTCGATCTCACCTAGAAAACTTTTAAATACATCGAAGTCGTATTGTTCTATTACGTCATCGAGCACCCGCGCGAGGTTCGGCGGGTCGGTCTTGTAGTTGTAAGTGTCGGGGCAGCGCATGATTCGCGCAGCGTCAGCCGTGACCGATGCGTCGATGAGCAAGCCATGCTCGATGCAAAAGTCTTTAAATTTTTCTGCGTAAGGCACCCACTCCGACGCAGCCACGTTGTTTTCAAAAAGCCAGAAGGCTTGGATACCAGTGCCCGAGTCCACCCGCACAGGGGGCGGCAACTCATGCTCGGTAACGAATGCGTCAAGCGCAGCCAGTGCAGCGTCCTTGCTGTCGTAGCAAACCGCGCCGTGGTTAACATCAAGGTCAACAAAGAACGACCGCGCGAACGCAGCGTCACTTGCCTTCCTGCTATAACCTTGGAATGAGTTCGGGGCGACGTATACGTTGTAGCCCTCGTCTTTAAGATCTTCGGTGTGTTGAATCAGCGCATCTACTGTCTCCGCAAACCGGTGCTGCACCGATCTGCCAGCCTTGATCCCGGCTGCGCAGTAGACACCCTGAGTCGGTAATGCTTTCTCGTAAAATTGTTTTCTCATAACCGCCAGAGACAAAAAGGGCGGGGCGAAGGCCACCCCGCCAACACGGAGAATGGTTGTTAAATACTGCGACCGATCATTTCTTCGATATAGGTCTTTGCATCCTTTGTGCTAGTTGCCGGTAATCGACCGGTATTTAAGTCCTGCTTGGCAAGGCTGATGAACACATCAATCATCTTCTTGTGTTTATCATTGATCCCCTTACGGTTTCTGAACCAATGATGAATCGTAGTGATCGACACTTCCAAAGCCTTTGCAACGTACGCGGCTGGAAGATTGGTCTGCACACAGATATGCGCAAGCCTAACCCCCGCAGTCTTATCCTGCGTAGCGTTTAATTCACGCAGAAAACTTTCGCTATACGTACGTGGCATGTACGGCCCCTTACTTCTTTTTCCACTTATTCAAAACCGATTGCGCATCGGTCGTCGGTGCATCGGGCTTCTTCGCCGTACGCAAGGCTGGCTCGCCACCTTCTTCCGCAGGGGCTTGGGCCTCAACGACAGGCGCAGCGACAGCAGCCTCGCCCTCATCCTGCTGGAACACTGTCAACTTGATGGCGTTCTCGGCTTCAGTGGACTCGGCTTGTTGACGGATGACTTCTTCGTCCTCGGGGTTCACCGCGTCCACGGGTGAGAACAACACCTTCGGCACAGGCGACTTCGTGTCGAATTGCATCTTGGTGATGACGCGACGGGCACTGAGGTTAGCGTTCGCAAGCATTTGAACGTACGGACGGAACGGCCAACGACCGCCCTGCTCCTTACCAAACGCTGACGTAGCAGGAAGCACCAACTGCAACACATCGCCGCCCGGGTTGTCCGGAAGTACGACGGCAGTGCGCCACTGCAAGCGGCATGCAGTACCCATGCCACCTTGTCCCGAACCCTTAACACTGTGCGGGCACGTATCACACGAAGAGGCTTGCGGCTTCTTAACTTCCGGGTCGGGGGTCTTGCTGTTGCTCGACCAGCACACCGGAGAAACCTTCACACCATCTTGGTAGCCTTGCGAGTAGAACGTACGCGCAGGGTCATGGGCCATCTTCACGAAGATCACGTTCATGTGGCGATCTTCAATGTTACCCACTTCCTTGCCGTTCACGATCTTGCGGAACACGCCGCCCTTGATCGAGATGCGTTTGCTACCACCACCGCCGCTACCGGCTCCTGCAACGGCGCGGGTATCGTCATCGACACCAGCCGGGAGGGTAGCCAAACGGTTCTTAATCGACAGAATCAAATCGTTACTCATGACTGAATTACCTTTAGTTAGATGACTTACGGACACTGACTGCGTATTCACGCATGACGTTTACACCCGGGGGTAAACCATCCCCTTCATGTTCTGACATGAACTGTCGGAAGTTACCTTGGTGAATACGCTTCTCCAGTAACTCAACGGCTTGGTTCTCCAGAACGAAATCCTTAAAGTGGTCCCAGTCGGTGCAGAAGAAGCGTTCGTTCAACTTCCGGTCGTACACGCGGCGTTCAACATCACTACCCTGTAAATGAATTACAGTCATTTTGTGCTGCTGCCCAACGCGGTCGATACGGCCAATACATTGTATGTACGTTTCAACACTCATTACCGGAGACCAGAACACGATCGTGTCAGCCTCGGTTAGTGTGACGCCATGCGATGCAGATTGTGGCTGAATTACTAATACTCGCGGGTCGGTCTGTGTTTGGAATCTTCCGATAATGTCGGCTCTATTCTTTGCCGTGACGTTACCGTTGATGACTTCACAAACGTATCCCTCTTTCGTCAAATATTCTTCCACGACTTCAATAGTGTGAAGGAACGGTACGAATACTACAACCTTCCTTTCCGTTTCTTCAAGTACCGATTTCAATTCTTTTAATCGAGGCAGTACGTCGAACACCACCGTGTCGCGTTTGTCAGTGTACACCGCACCGCCAGAGATTTGTAAAAGTTTGTTGAGGCTTGCTGCAGCATTGACCGCACTGACCTGCTCACCCGCAGCCTCGATCATCATCTGTTGCTTCAATGTTTTGTAATAACGCAACACTTGTGGCGTTAATGGTACATCCCGTACCTGATGCGTAAGTGGCGGAAGATCAAGGCATTCTTCCTTTGTGTAGCGCACAGCGGGCTGCAAGGCTTCGTACACACGGTCTTTGGAGTCGTGTCTTGGAAGCCACTTGAATCTTGTAACTTGTGCCAACACCTTGTCCCGCCACGCGGTCGAGAACTTTGGTACGCGATGCGGCGACACCATCTTGGCTAGGCCAAAGGCATCGAGCGGTGACTGCGAGGCGGGCGTGCCGGTCATCATCCACAACCGCGTGTTGGGCGTAATTAATTTCGCTAGTGTCTTCCACCGCTTTGTGGTAGCGGTCTTGTATGCGTTAGCCTCGTCAACGATGATCAGATCGAACCCGGCGTTCTGTATCTCATTGGATACAATTTCCACGCCGTCAAAGTTGATGATGACGAACTCGTACTCGTTGTTGATGACCTTGATGCGCTTGTCTTTTGAGCCGTGCGCTACGCCACAAGTGCGGTGCATCGCAGACTTAAAGATGTCAGCCTGCCATGCGGAATACATGATCGAGAGCGGGCAAATGACAAGCACCCGCTTCACCAAGCCGAGATTCATCAAGTAGTCCGCAGCCCAGATCGCAGCCGAGGTCTTACCCGTCCCCGCTTCGTTAAAGCAGAACGCGCGTTTGCGTATGCTCAAGAACGCCGCCGTCACCTTCTGGTGATCAAACGGCTTGTAAATCCCGGGCCACTTGTAATCGCGCATCATGGGTGACGGTACCTTGTTAGATACCGCCGGGGCGTTGTCCATGATGTGAGCAAGACGTTCCATCTCGTCTTGTCCCCAGTACACCATTACCTCCCGCTGGCCCGGGGCTTCGCCTACTACTTCTGACTTGTCGATGAGGTTGAGTACTTGTGCCGCAACCTCATTTCGCAGCGTTAACTGAACTGCTACGTCTTCTACTACGTTCATTAATCACTTCATTGAACTATCGGAATTACGTCGGAACGAACGGTTCTTCGACGGCGACTCAAGTCGCACACCATCCTTATTCGTACCACCCTTGGACAGAGCCTTCACGTGGGCAACGTCCTTGCCCTTGCGGCTCACACCCTTCTTATCCAGTTTGCGACGGGCACGTTGACGCTCCATGCGGTCTTCGTGTTCGCCACGCTCTTTCTGTTTCGCGTACTCGTGCTTATACGGACGCGGTGATTTTGTGTACGGCATTTAAAACTCCTGACGCTATAGCCAATTCTTTAGGGTATTTTGTCTTTGCTTCTTCAACAGTGCACATGTAGTACTCATGTGCTTCGGGGCCTCGTCGTAAATACGTAACCCCATCGTTCTCAACATGTTTATATAAATTACCTTCTTTAACATAGTAAGTAACATCTAACATAACTATCACTCCTTATGAAACTCACATGACACAACAGGACACCATCGACAGAGCGGCGTTGGGTTCGGAGGCCAACTACCGCTTTCAAATGAATGCTTTAGTCTCGCAATGTCTGGCGCAAAGACTCCCCACATTTGCTCAGACTGCTCGATCGTGTACTCCTCGGGCATGAAGTTGTCGTGCGCAACAAACAGCAGTCCCGCCTTGACGTGCTTGATCTGCGGGAAGTGCGCGAACGTCATGAGCGACATAAGTTTTAACTGCTTCATGTCGGGGTACTTATTGCTACCCGTTTTGTAGTCCACGATGAAAGCGGTCTCGCCATCGAGCACCATGAAGTCCACGATACCGCGCACCCAGTATTCTGGTGCGTCAAAGTCGCAAGGCTTCTTGTCCTCGGTCAGTGCCATCTTGTACTCAAGGTACCGCTCGCCCGGGATGGTGAGCAGCGTGTCGAGCAGGGGCTTGTACTGCTGATAGAACAACGGCAACTCCGTCCCGTCTCGGGCGTAGTCTTCCAACGCCTTGTGCACTTCTGTGCCGTACGCCATCTTCTCCGTGACTTTCTTCACGAAGTTCTGCGCGACCTTGACCTCGTAGTACTGCTTGGGGCAGTTGATGAAGTCCTTCAGTCCAATTCATAGTATTAAGTGTTCCGGGCCTACTTCGCGCGTGTTGTTCGGATCGTAGTCAGATGGCGTACCAAGTTCCCACGCCTCATCGTAATCACGGCATCCGTAGATAATAACTTCGCGTAACTCAGGCAGGATCGGTTTAGCCACGAACAAGATTAACTTCTTACCCAGTTGATGCCTTCTGACAGCAGCGGATTCCTTTGTTCGTAACCGACGTACCTCGATGTTCTCCCCAACATCGGCGAGGGTTTTGTATTGCGAATGCTCCGACAAGTGCCACGCATGGCCCGACCAGAACTGATTCACAAACCTCGCGACGGCTAACTCCGCAACACAAGCAGCCACTTGCGCCGTGCGGTCGTCCTCCATCCTCGATGGGTGGTAGTACGGAGCGTTCTGCTTTTTCCAGTTCTCGATGTAGCGTCTCGCCCCCACGTGGGAAGCCCACTCGTATTCCCACGGCCTTAAGATAATTTTAGGTCTGTCCACTAACAATCTCCATAAGACTCGCCATACTTTGCTTCGCATGCGACGGGTAGTCCCGCTGCCCAGTCGGGCGCAGTGGACATGATCGAGGTGATCGTCACCATCGCATCGTCAATATCTTCTTTGGGTACCGCGCAGACCACGGAGTCATGCACGGTCAGCACAGGGCGGTAGCCCGCCTCGCGGATCTTGAGCATCTGCTCACCCACGACAATCCGAGCGAGGGCTTGCACGATGTTCTCGGTCATCGCGCCACCCCAAATACCGATCGCGCCACGTCGTGAGTCGTAGGTCACGCGCTCTTCCTCGATGCGCAAGTT
>RGUK01000007.1 GCA_010027825.1 bacterium | reverse complement strand
GTCAGCCCTTTCGACAAAAACGATACCTTTGTTGGTATCGATTCCAAGCATGGGCCGGTGTTCGCCGACGCGCAAGGCAAACGCTACAACGCCGTCAACCGAGGCGACTTTCAGTCTAAAGTGCCGTATGCGTTTGGTGCCCCCGTCGCCGCCGATTTTTTAAATCCTGCCGACCCTAACGCCCCGCCGCAGACATTTACGCCGGCACAGGCTCCGGCACCGCAACCACAAACTGAACCGCCCGCACAGCAGCCCACACAGCAGCCCGCACAGAACCCCGCGGCTGCCGCCAACACGACGCAAAATCCAGTACCGCAGCAGCCCGCTGGCCCGCAGGCCACGCAGCAGACCACGCCGTTTGAATCGGCGACAGCCGCTCTGGGCGACGCGAAAACCCAAGGTGCCGAAGCTCACGCCGCAGCGGAGCAAAAAGTTTTGCCGGATCTTACCAAGCACACACAAGAAATTGCTGCGAAAAATCCTGAGAAAGTAGAAGCGGCCAAGGTGGTAGCCACGCAGCCCGGCACACCGGAAGCGGAGCGTGCTTTAGCTCCGGCCCGGTCTGAGTTTATTACACAGCAAGCTGGCGGCGATCAATCGAAATTACAAAGCCCAGATTTTTTTGGACAGGCGATGGGTATGTGGAACGGTTTGGGGCCGATGGGCCAAGCCGCGTTCATGGTTGGCGTGCCGGCGGCGTTAATCGGGCTGCTCTCGGGCGACGGACTGAGTGCGATCCTGGGCGGCCTAGGAATTGGAGCACTGGGTATCGGTGCCGGTGCGATGGGCATGTTTGGCGAAGGCATGCAAGCCAACATGGGTCGGTTGTTGGGCGACCTCGGCGAAGCCACGGGCTTTATTCCGCAAGGTGCTCGTGATTCCAATATGTTTTCGCCAAAAGCTGAAGCCACAACGCGCGAACAAATTAGCAGCATTTTAAAAACACAAGGCCCGGAAGCCGCACAAAAAGCACTCGACGCGGAACGAGCCAAATTCGATCAGTTGCGGCAACTTCATGGCACGAGTCCTGAGTTGGCCCACACGTATTTGATGGGGATGCGCGGTGATTACGCACCCAAAACACGTGAAGACGCCGCGGCCCTATTTAACCGGCTGCAGCAGCAACACGAGGCGAGCGGTCGGCCCGACTATTTACAAAATCAGGCCCACCAAGAAGTGACGAATCAAGTACGTGGTGCACGCAACACGGCTGGTAACGTAGTCGACGCACTGGTGCCAAAGTCTGTGCAAACAATGGGACAACTCGGCCGTGGTTTGGCGGCACAATATCTTCCGCAATCGGTGAAAAACACGATTCGTGGTGCGGTGCCGCAAGCGGTGCAAGATCTCGTGGATCCGGAGGCTGCCGTCGTGCAGAGGTATATGCAACAGCTTGGTTTCCCTGTCAAAAAATCGAGTGCCAACATCGTCGACCAACTTCGAACGCGATACACGCTTAAACAAGCCACACTGAAAGCCGCCCGCTGCTGGGCTGGCTATGAACCCGTGCCCGGGGCGAAAGCCTACTCCCGGGGTTCTTGCCGCCCAGTTGGCAGCAAGAAGACGCAAAAGGAAATGAAGTCTGGCAAGGAACGCCACCATGAGACAAAACAACAAAGCGGTGCGAAAGGCTGAACGGAAGGCAAAAAGGAAAAACAGACTCGAACAAAATCTTGAAACTCAACCCAAGGACGCCCCCATCGAAATCGAATGGCGGACGCCCGGACAAAAACATGCGTGGAAAACGCTTTCTGAAGCACCTATTACTTTTCTTTTGGGTGCGGCCGGCTGCGGCAAGACTTTTTTGGCCATGGCGTATGCCATCAACGAAGTCCTGAACAAACGCCGCAACAACATCATCTTGACCCGCCCCATCGTCGAAGCCGGAGAACGGCTCGGCTATCTGCCCGGCTCATTCGGCGAGAAGGTCAATCCGTACATGACGCCGCTGTACGACACGATGGACATGCTCTTAGGTAAGTTCAGCCCGCGCCGGGAGATTATTAACAAAAGCGTTGTGCTGGCACCGCTGTGCTATATGCGCGGCCGGACATTTAATGACGCGGTGTGTATCTTTGACGAAGCCCAAAACGCAACATACCAACAATTAAAATTGTTCTTGTCGCGGTTCGGGCAGAACACGCAAGTCATCGTCACCGGCGATCCGTTTCAAAGCGACCTGCCGTTCTCGCCGCCACCGCTTACCGAAGTCGTGGGGAAACTGCGCGGCGTCAAGGGTATCGAAACTGTGCAGTTTAACAACGACGACGTGGTCCGCCACCCGCTCGTGTCAGCCATCCTAAAGAAACTTTGACATAATCGCTTGTCTGTTTTTTTACTCAGGGTTACACTTTGGCGACTCACGGAGGAGTTGCCATGACGCTGGAAGAACTGGTCGAGTTACTCAAAAACGACTTGCGTAACGAATGGAAACATTTACGTTTCTATTTGTATCACGCGAGCGCGATCACCGGCCTGCACGCCGAGGAATACAAAGAAGTATTTCTCAAGGAAGCGGCCTCGGAGATGGCGCACGTCACAGAGTTTTCAGACATGCTCTGGGGGCTGGGGGCTGAACCAACTCCGGACAGCAACCCGTTTAGCATGTTTACCGACGTGCGGGGTGCTTTGGAATACGCCCTCATGATGGAGATGGAAGTCGTCAATAACTACTGCGAACGGATCGAGCAGGCGGAGACCTTTCCAAATCCGGTAGGGCGGTGGCTTACGATTTTTCTCGAGGACCAGATCAACCACAGTCGACGTGACGTGGACAGGTTCCGGCGGCTTTTGGCTGGCATATGACCGACTTCAGTTGGCTCACCGCCCTGATTGTTTTTGTGGTGTACGTCTTTTTTGACGTGCTCTACGCCCTATACGTAATTTGCGTCAGCCGCCGTCAGGCGATCTCTGCCTCGGCAATCAGTTCGGTGCTGTACAGCCTCGGGGCGTACGGCACGATGAACTATCTGCACAATCCGCTGTATTTGATTCCTCTGGCGGCAGGGGCGTTTCTCGGCACGTACATCGCCGTGCGGTATATGGGCGATTGGCATAAATGAACACAGCCGCGTGTCAACCGAAGACGCTGTCCCGCACAAAGTTAATTGTGCCCACGGAGCCCGCACCGTTTATTCCTCCGACCGTGCGGATCTGCAAGATGGCGGAACTTATGGTGCACGCTGAGATGCTCAAGAACGACATCATGCCGAGCATTCCTGTGGCCGACATTGGCACCGATTGCCTGACCCAGCACTGGGACATTTTGAAGCGCGTCCAAATCAAAGGCCAAGAGGTGGACTTAAAATTTCCCGGCCGGCTGACGTTTTCCACCCGGCGACGCTCCCGGGCTTTTTCCGAGGGCTACGAAGACAACGAACTAGACGCGTTCGTATTCGTGCACACTGAATTGCGGCGGTTTTTTATTGTTCCAGCGAATCGAATTTCACCGGACCGCCACAAGATTACGTTTGGGCCGAATAGTCACAGCCAGTGGGAGGGCGCATGGTGGGTACTGAAAAAAATCTGATGCACGCAGATCGTTTTGCCTTGGAAGAAGCCCTCGTTTCGTGCGAGAACATCGCCGACGACCTGAATGTTTTAATTGTCGATATATTAGAAGGCGACAACGAGCCGGACGCGGACAAGATCGTCAACATCTTGCAAGGTTTGGCGGATTTGCATAGGATCCGCTGCCAACAGACGTTCGATCTGTTTGAACAACTCGTTAAAAACAGGATTATCCGGTAATGGATGCAGTACTGCCTTCGGTACAGCCAAAAGCTCGGGATATCTTATTGCTCGCGGAGGCCTGTCGACACGCGGCGCTGCATTCGACGGACCCGCAGACGCAAAACGGTGCTCTGCTCGTGTCCCGGATGGGCGAGATCGTCATGGCGGCGAACACGATGCCGCCTATTGAGTTGAAACCAGAGCGATTCGAGCGGCCGCTGAAGTATTTCTATATCGAGCACGCGGAACGCAACGTCATTTATGAAGCAGCCAAGGCCGGCGTGAGCACTGACGGGGCCACGCTGTACTGCCCGTGGTTTGCCTGCGCCGATTGTGCCCGGGCGATCATTCAGGCTGGGATCAAGCGTGTTGTCGGCCATGTGGTTCCGTGGCTCGAAACGCCCGACCGCTGGAAAGATTCTGTGAAGGCTGCCGACGAGATGCTAGACGAGGCAAAAATTATTCGCTCGTATTTAGACGACGAGTTGGGCGTCTCGTTCAGGTTCAATGGCGAACTTCTTGAATTATGAGATAATGCGTGCCGGCCAAGTATACTGGTCTTTTTATACTTGGTGACCTTATGGCACTGCATTATGTGTATCTGCTGCTGGGGCTGGCTTTTGTGGTTGGCTATGTCGTGGGTCGTCTGGACTTTGTTGTCTGTCGGCTTACGCATGCGAATTCAACGGCACACGCAGTGGGGACGCCGCAGTGGAACGCCCAGATGCGGGCAACCCGAGGCTCGGTGCCGTTGTCAGAGCCAGCCGTTAAAATAGACATCAACGACACCAAAGTCGTGCTGCCCGTCGACACGTCCGGGATCTCGAAAGTCAGCGACGTGGAACTGGGCAAAACGGTGGCTGTTAAAGATGACGTGACCGCCGCGGCAAATAAACTCGCACAACTGAAAGCCAAGTGATGAAATTCTGGGAAAAGTGGACGAAAAAGAAAATTAAAAAACAGTGCCGCAAAGTTCACGAGCAGACGAAATACATTAAAAAACTGGAAAAGAAACTGAAAAAGAAATGAGTATTCCGCTGCTGGTGGTGGTGAGTATCATTTATGCCTACACCGCGTGCGAGCAGGCGTGGAAAGGCAATATTTCAGGCGGCGTCATGTGGATGAGTTACGCATGCGCCAACACGGCTTTAATGTGGCATACGCGTTAGGAGGCGATCATGGCCAAAGGACTGGACGTCGGAACTTCGTATATCGTGCTGGCTTCGGACACCAACATGAGTGTCAGTTTTACCAGCGACGACAAGACAGACTTCGTGGAATACAAGGAGTTCCGCGACGCCTATTTCGTCATCAAGCCCACCACGCCAGTGGCCGTAAAAATGATCGAAAAGGGCCTGCAGGGCAAAGTCTTCGTCAAGGACAGCGACGGGACATTTATTGTCTTGGGCCAGGACGCCATTGAGAAAGCCATCGAGCGGAATGCCAGCGTCAAGCGTCCGATGCACAAGGGCGTCGTCAATGCCAAGGAAAAAGAAGCCAAGCGTGTGCTGGCCTACATTCTGCAAGAAGTAGTCGGCACGGCCAGCGAACAAGACGAGAAATTAATCTTTTGCGTGCCGGCACAGCCCGTGGACCAAGACGACGAAGACTTTGACGTCGGCTACCACGAGGACGTGGTCAAGGCTATTCTTGCCGAACGGGGCTATGCTGCCCGGGCCATCAACGAGGCCGAGGCGATCTGCTATTCGGAACTCGAACACGATGATTACACGGGCGTGGCGCTGTCCTGCGGCGCCGGCATGGTGAACTGCTGCGTCATGCTCAACGGCGAACCCACGGTCATGTTCAGCACCACCAAATCCGGCGACTGGATCGACCGCATGACCGCCGTGGCCACCGCAGAAGAAGACTCCGTCGTACAGGCCGAGAAAGAGCAAGGCGAATTTACAATCGGCCAACCGAACGACAATCCGGTTTTGGCTGCCGTGTGCTCGTATTACGAACGGCTCATCGATTACACCACGAAAAACTTAGCCGCGGCGATGAGCGGGCATAAACTTCTTCCCAAATTTAAGAGCCCGCTACCCGTGGTCATTGCCGGCGGAACAAGTCAAGCTAAAGGCTTTGTGGAAATGTTCGCGGCCAAGTTGGAAGAGAACAGTTTTCCGTTGCCGGTGAAAGAAGTTCGGCACGCCAAAGACCCGCTGCACGCCGTCGCTCGTGGCTGTCTAATCGCCGCAAAAATTCTGTGACGTCAATCGTGGACACGCGATCTTCGGGTCGCTACGATGGCACTTCTTAGCAGCACAGAGTTTACGACAAGGATGTTGTATGTCGGCACGACGTCGGCCATTTGATGGCATTATTATTTCTCATTTAGGAAACATTGATGGCCGCCAACCAGAACACGAAAATAAACTGGCTTATGTCCAAAAAGCCCTCAAAGCCGGCTGGCATGTCTGTGTCGATGTCGTGTTCCACTGCGGCAGTTTTGTCTTGCCGTATGACGGCGGATTCAACGCCGTTCCCGGTGCTTTACTTTCGAAACAACGCATCTGGTGCCGGGCGTACGACCCTATAACACTCGACGCTCTGTGCAACATCAACGCACATTCTTTTTTGGCGCCGGCATCCGGGTTAGCTTTAACAAGTGCTCAATTTATCTGGACACTGCCTGGCGAAGCACTGGTCGAGCGCTCTATCGCTTGCTTTCCCGAAGAGGCGGATGACGACTGGCTTTCTTTTGCCGAGCCAGCCGGCCTATGCAGCAACGAGCCGTCGCGGTACATTTAACGCGGCTCTTTGACAATTTGGCCGCCGGTGACGAGAACTAAAATTGTTCCGTTGCGGATAATCTTAGATAATTCGTCGTAAGGCGACGGCGTGATAAAATTGAGGTCGTGCCAAAGTTAGTCGTGGTGGCCGACTGGTTAGGGTGTGTTTGACGCAGGGATGCAGAGAGCACACAAGGTTCCGTGGTCAGATTTTAGTCGTGAACACGGTCGGAGGTACGGCGAATGCCGCACAAGGTAAATTTTACCTTTGTAAGTCGCCGTAAAACTTCAACTTCGGTTGAGGTCGGACCTGCGGACAGGGGATCGCAGGGGCTTTGGCACACAATATAAACTCAAGCGCATCAAACAATTACATTTTTATGTCTGACGACGTTTTTCACGCAATTTCCGTATTTGTGAGCGCATTTGGCGCGGCAAGTTTTGCCGGCCTCGCTACCCTTTTGCGCTTTGCGAAAAAACTCTCTAAACTGTCTGTAGTTAGCGCGATGCTGAACGCCGGGTTTCTGGGGTTAGCCATCGCATTAATTTGGTATAAAAACTACCGACAGTCGGGCAATGAGTACGGCCTGCTTGGCATTTGCGTGCTGGCGGGCATGGGTGGTTCAACGCTAACGGATTTGGCTATTTCGTTACTGTCAGGAGCGGGCATACATGTCACCATTGTTCATGAACGTGACCGCGACCAACAACACAGAGGTGATGCTGATGAGTCGAATCACACGAAATAATCTCAGTGTGTTAGCGTGGGGCGGCGCGGTGTTCTGTGCACTGTGGCTGCTGGTGTCGGGTGTCGGCGCAAGCCGCGGTGGATCATTCGCGGCAATCGCATACCGACGCGACGACCCACACGCCAGTTGTAGACAAATCTCATTGAACCATTGCCCGATAGCTCAACGGTAGAGCGGCCGGCTGTTAACCGGTAGGTTGTAAGTTCGAATCTTACTCGGGCAGCCATACGCAGGTCAGCCATGAATAGCCTTTTCTCGCTTGCGGCAATTACATGGCAGACGGATCTTTTAGCTGACAAGACCTATCAAGCGGGCAACGCGGCTGGCTGGCTCTCCCGCGCTGAGAAGCAAGCGGCGACGAATTACCCGCTATCGGGGCGCCTCTATTTAGCCAAGAGCGGCTGGCTCTTGCTCTCTGTCCCGAATGCGCTGGTCCGCGGTGTGTTTGACGCGTTGACCGCCCCGGGTGCGGAACTGCCCTTAGCCGGCGTCATGAACGTTCCGAACGTCGACGCGGACGTGCTTAACGCTCATATATCGGTCATGACGGGCGATGAAGTCGCATCCATCGGTGGCGACAAGATCAACGAACGCGGGCATCACTTTGGTTATACGTTAGGCCCCGTTAAAGAGATCCAGGTCAAAAACGTCGACGGGATCAGCCGCGTCTGGGTCATTGAAGTCACCGCGCCCGGATTATCAGCTTTGCGCAAAAGTTACGGGCTGTCGGCGTTCCCCAAAGATGAGCCGTTTCACATCACCGTTGCCGCCCGGCGTCGCAATGT
Organism: bacterium; assembly: GCA_010027825.1. The sequence goes on along the minus strand of RGUK01000007.1, from coordinate 24,009 downwards.
CCTGGGCAGCAATGACGTGAGTAAAGTTGAAACCAGCCGCGGCGAACTTAAAGCCGCCGAAGACCTTTTATCCGGCGGGCTTGGGGACAATAAACCGGACAGTGACTTTTCCAAGAACGAGTTATCTAAAGGAGTCGAGCATGAGCACGAGCACACAAGAGACGATCAAATTGCCAAAGAAATTGCCAAGGATCACTTGTCCGAAGACGCACAGTACTACGAAAAAGAAAGCCAGCCTGAAATCCTGAAACAACTGCTCGAAGCCAAGGCACACTCAGACGCCAAGCGGTACGACCACAAGGCGGCCATTCTTCGCCGGCTGATGGAGCAATCTCCGCAGGACTGGGTGATCGACGACCCCGAGCCGAAGTACAAGGGCGTCACGCACACGCCGACAAGGTTCAGGTTGCACGCCGACCCGCGGTCGATTCCCAACACGGTCAAGGCGGCAGAGAACAGCGTGTACTTTGATCAGTTAAAAAACATGATGGTGTCACGTGAGCCGTTTGTGTACGACCACACGAAGCCCGTGTATGCAAACATTCAGAATCATATGCGGCAATTAAAGCAGCGCGGCGACTGGATTCTGCAAGCCCGCCGCAACCAGCAAATCTACCAAGCAAGCATTGACCCGAAATACCGGCATCAGTTAGCCCTGCAGGCTTTTCACGGCACGATGCCGCAACCCGCGTACATCGACCAGGTTATTGAGCGGTACGGCGACGGCTTACTAGGAGCCGCAAAATGAGTCCAATCTGGCCGCACCCCAAACCGAAACCAGAGCCGCCAGTTCCTGTGCCGGAACCTCCCGTGCCAGCGCCTGATGACGGCACGCTCGGCATTACCGACTATTGGAAGTTGTGGCAACATATCAAACAAATTCCTATTAAAAAACTGTTCCCTGCGGTGACGGCCACCTCGGCTGTTCTTTTTTTCGCTATCAGCGGTGTGCTGGCGTGGCTTGTAGTGCTTGGTGCTTTTATTGTCAACTTGTTTAAACTGCTCACAGTCAAAATATGGCGGCTTTTTCAATGACAGCGGCGTCCGATACTCTTGAGCAGTGGCAGGCCGTACCGGCACGCGTGGCCGCGTTGCTGCCGAAAGTTCTTCAGGTCAAGGCCGCACACATAAAGGCGGCATTGGCTGCTGACCTGCTTGGCCAGAGTTATGCGACCTGGCAGCCGGATACAGATACAGTCACCGTGTACGGTCCCGATATTCCGGAATCGTTTCAACAGGCTAAATACGCTCAAGCACTTGCACGGCCTTGTGTGTTTGAAAAAACGGCAGCACCAAACTTTGAAAAAGAGATTTTGATCAAGCGAGCCGGCTTGCCGTGGATCGCCCCAACATTTGATTACGCTCAAAAAGCCATGGGTGGCGCCACACCACTGACAAACGCTCTTTTGATCGGGCTGACGGCCGGCGGTTTAGGTTACGGTGCCGGCACACTGGCTGAAAATTTGTTTCCAGAGCGTTACCTTGAACGAGGACGACTGCGGAAAACGCTCGGAACAGTGGGTGCCTTGGGCGGGCTCGGGTACGGTGCAATGGCGGCACATGTCAACGCCCGGGCAAATGACAAACCGTTTTGGTATGGCTGGACAATCCCCAATGATTCGAGGCCAAAGCACCCAATTCCAAAAATAAAAACAGCCGACGCGTGGCTCAATCCGCAAATCTATGGAAATAGCGGTTTTGCTGGCCCGCCGATTGACGTTCCTAAAATGAATGAGGCCATCTGGAACGACGCACGAAAAGGTTTTATTAACGGTTTCCAACAGCACACACCGCCCGCGTACGCCGCGGCGGCTTCTGGCATGATGACCGGCCTGAGTACTGGCGTGCAGTCGCCGATTATTCGACCGTCTGACGTAATTAACGGTATTGCCTCGGCCGGCGTAGGCCTGGCCACGGCAACGGTCGCCGGTAAGGCACTTTCTGCTTTGGCGGGTTTAACTCCGGCGGCCCAAGAAAAAATTCAAGATATGGGCCTGTGGGGCGGTATGATGCACGCCATTGTGCCGGCCATGCTTGGTTTGCGTTAATTTGTCTTGCGTGAATTCACGGGTCCGGTCACAATAGTGCCGAACCTTTACTTAGGAGGATTTCTATGTCGACCTCAAAAAAAGTTTCTGTAGACAGCGTTCGTGAAGAAATGCGTGTTTTAAATGCCGCCGCCGCCGATGCCGCTGACGTGGCCACGACCCTGCACTGGTCGTCGCCGGATTTTTGGACGATGGTGAGCGCGGCCGTCACGAATGTGATTTCGGTTTTGGTGCTGATCGGCTGGATTCAAGCCTCGAACGTGCAAGAACTGACCGCTGCGCTCACCGCGCTTGTCGGTGCCACGCAAGTGATCGTGGTGAACTCGGTGCTGGTTTGGAAGTACCTGTCCGGCCGAAATGAACTGAAGGCCCGGATGCTCGACTCTCAGTATCAGTACATGGCGATGGTTGCCGTTGAAAAACTGCGTACTCATTCGTGAGGCTTACACACATGACCAACGAAGAACTTCAGAAACGGATTGAATCGTCTGCCGGTCTTGCTGACATTCGTGACCAGATCGCCGCCGGTTTGTCCGCGAATTCGGTCGGGCAGTATTCATTCAGTCCGCTTCTGATTCTCGCGATTATTTCGCTCATTATTCAAATCGTGCAGTTTTGCATGACACAGCGTAGTGACGAGGAAATTTTTCAAGACATGAAAAATGTCAAGGATCTTCCGCCCCGCAAACTGATGCGATTCAAGCGCCGAGCCAACGTGCTTTGGAAGCAGTATTGTGCGGACAACATGATCGACGAGAAAACGCCGAACCCGATTCCGGCAGTCGTTTACTCTTTGGGCGACAAAGTCAGCGATTCCGCACTCGGAGAACTGATAACGCTCGCCAAATAACTGACTCGTGCAAGGACGCATGCTATGGCAAGGAAGCCAGCTAAACCAGATTGCCGGGGCGTGCTCCCGACGGCTGAAATTCTGAAAAAACTTTTTGACCTCGGATACTTTGGCCGCAAATCTTGGGCCTCGGTTAAAAAGTTACGGGGCACGGAACTCACGAAGGCAATCAAAGCCTATCAGCAGTTTCACGGCTTGCACCCGACCGGCACGGTAGGGCCGAATACGGCACACCGCATCAATCGGCGTCGGTGCGGTTTGCCCGACTTCAACATCACAGCCGCCGGCGGGAAACCCTGTAAGTGGCCGATGTCGAAGATCTTGTATTACCACGAAATTAAAATGCCCGGAATTACGGACGCGCAAGTCCGTGACGCCTACGACATTGCGTTTTCGCAGTGGGCCGAGGTGTGCAACATTGAGCCCGAACGGGCAACCAGTGCGAGCACGGCGAACATTTACGCACGTTCTGGTACGGGCCGAGCGAACGGACTTGATGACCGAGGCGGCACATTAGCGTGGAGCGAACTGCCGTGCGATGTAGCCGAGAACGTGCAACTTGACCAAATGTTCGACGAGGCTGAGCCGTGGAGTTTCAACATGGCGGTCGCCGTGATTTGCCATGAACTTGGCCACGCCCTCGGCCTGCCGCATTTAAATAACGGCAATCTTATGGCCCCGTACTATGACCCGAACATTACTTCGCCCCAAAAAGGCGACGTCGAGGAAATTGTTAAATTGTACGGGCAGCGAAAAGAAAAGTATCCCATCAATAAAGACGCCGCCCCGCATATTCTCGGTAAATTAATCATTAACGGTCGGCCGTACGTGCTGGTACCGCAAACCTGATAAAATACTGATTCGTCAAGGAGCTTTACTATGACTACATTTCAACTTTTTGCGGTTGGTCTGTTTGCGGTAGTTGCCGGCGTGGCCTACCGAAATGAGTTGGTCAAATTGGTTTCGAAGTTTTTAGTCAAACCGACCGGCGTGCCGACAACGGCACCGTCGGTGGCGTTGACCATCGTCGGCGACCTCGTGTCGGTGACTGAACTTCGTGACAAACTGGCGGCTGAAAATTGTGCCGAAGGTGTGGAAGCCTGCACGAATCTTTTACGTGTCATCGTCGAGCAAACACGGCCGTCGGTTAAAGCCGGCTGAAAGCTTGTAGGAGTTAACCATGAAAAAGTTAGTGTGGGTGGCCGGTTTAATTCTGGCCGTATCTATTGTTTTTCCGGACGGCCTTCCGCTGTCGGCGAGCAAGGTGCCTGACCCGGTGCCCGCTCCGACAGCCCAACCGAACGAAAAGATTGCTGCACTTTTGGCAAACGCCGACGCTCAAGACAAGGCCGACGTGTACGACACGTATTCGGCTATGGCGACGATCCTTCGTCGTGACAAGGGGCAGCGGATCAAGACCACGGAACGTTGGGCTGACTTTCAGGGTCACACGTTGGATTTAGCGATCAAGACGCCCGGGAAGTACCCCGGTCTCGACGTCGCGATTGAAGAGGTGTTTAAGACTCAGGTCGGCACAGACGACGTGTTGCCGAATGACGTCGCTACGCAGCAAAAACTGATCCAAGCGTGCGAGATTATCGCGGCTTCGGCAAAGTGATCTGCACTTCCTTTAACCCACTGAAATCCCATGGCTGCACCCGAACAGTTTTTTGAGAATGTCTATGACGTTGTGGCGGCTTACGAAAAGGGCTTCATTGGGGCGTACTCCAATCCCGAAGCCGAAGCCAAGTTGTGGGACGAGGTGCGTGCTGCTGGCGGCATGCCGAGCGGTGCGATGGCTTGTTCGGAATACGGTCTTGCGGATAGCGGCAAGGGAAAGTTAAGCATTCCGTTTATGGAGATCTTGTCGCTGTACCCTGACTCGCTTCCCGGCGGAGCCCAGGGGCGCGGCGACTGCGTCTCCTGGAGTACCCGGAACGCGTGTCTCGGCACCATGTGCTGCGAGATTACTTCTGGCAAGCCGGACGAGGTGAGCGGGCGCCTTGAAGGTGCTCCGGAAGTAAATGACGTTGCCCGCGTCAACGGCGTTCTGGCGACCGAAGCGTTTTATAATTGGCGTAGGCATGGCGGCGACGGATGGAGTTGCGGCGAGGCCGCCAGTGTGGCGATGAAAGATTCTGGATTGTGGTTGCGTAAAAACTATCCCGAGATCGAAGTCGACTTTACTGAGTACAGTTCTCGCAACGCCGGTATTTACGGATCAAGAACTCCGCCCGATTCGTGGCGTGCGATCGGTAAGGATCATCTCATCCGCACCGTGACCGATGTTGAAAACTTTGAGCAACTTCGCGACTTTTTACATAACGGTTACTGCGTGTCGTCGTGCGGCTCGGAAGGTTTTTCAAGTCAGCGCGATGAACACGGCGTGAGTGCACGAAAAGGATCTTGGGCGCACGCGCTCGCCTACCTCGGGGCGGATGACCGGGACGAAATCAAAAAGATTTACAACGAGCCTTTGGTCTTGGTTCAAAATTCGTGGGGCAAGTGGAATGACGGAAGTCGCCGCATTCTTGGCACCAGCATCGACATTCCGGTCGGTTCGTTCTGGGCTCGCTGGTCTGACGTTAAGAACCGTTCAATGTTCGCGTTTTCTGGCGTGAACGGTTGGCCGCCGAAGAAGCTCAAAAACTACGGTGCTTTGGGCCGTATTTAATTTGTTTGGATTGTGCTTCTCAAGAGTTCAAAATATTAACAGGTGATGCCATGTGGAACTGGTTAGTCGCATTTTTTACTGCGTTGTTTTCTTTGGTGCCTCATGCCACGACGCAGCCCCACAAAAACCGTGTCCCTGTGGTCGCTGCAGAGGCTGCTTATTCTGCTCTTATTCCTGAAACAACACCGGTAAAACCGAAGGTCCCGCGGTCGAAGTGCACGACCTGCGGCGGCACCGGACGCGTTCGTAGCGGCGACGGGCAAGGTTGGACCGAGTGCCCCGACTGCGAAGATGACGGGGGCACGCCCTCTTCGACTCCGACCAAACGTTAATTTGTGCGGTAAATAACTTTCAAGGTGTTGAATGTCTGACTTGAAGACTGTTACGGGCAAGTGCTACACGTTCCGCGGCTTGAAGTTTTACGCCCAGAATGGCTTTATCTGTCTGCACGATGAGAGCACGGGCGAATTTTACGTTCTGACCCGTAAAGAATTTTTGCAGCGAGCCCAGGCGATCAGCGACGAGGCAAAGCGGCTCCGCCACATTGCCGCCCAGTATCCCGCAACATCGCCAAGGAGCAGGGCGACCGAAATGACCCGAAAGTTGATGAATGGTTCAGGAGACACCGGCCGGGAAGAAAGAGTAAGATATCTTTAGCGTCGGCGGCTAACTTTACAACTGCCGCCCCCGGGCCGTTGCCGCTCGGGAATGACACCGGGCGGCACGTCGCCCCGGACTTTACGCTCGGAGATAAACCAAAAAAACTCATTCTGCCCGGAGAATTCTGACATGGATGTCGACGTCACGTCAAAAGAAGCCTTTCGTATCGGATTTTTAACGCGCTGTGCCGAAGAGGGTTTAACCGGCGACGCCCTGCAGGCCCGCATTAAGCAAGCCGGCATTTTAGGCACAATTGGCCAGGCCGCTGGTTTACCGGCGGCAGTCGGCCTCGGCACAGGCGCGGCTCTCGGTTATGGTGCGGCCAAATTGACCGAACCGGACATTACCGAAGACGACATCAAGGCTCAAGAACTGGCTGACACTTACCGTGTTTACGCCAACAAAATGCGTGCGGCGCGTTTGGCGGCCAAATATCGACGGAATCCGCTTCACCTGCACTCATGAGCACACGAAAGTATTTCGGCGAGCACGGCGGCCCGCAGCATAACGGTGCTCACTTGCACTGGCCCGGCACCATGGACGGCTTTCCGGTCGTCGGTCCGCCGAGTGCGTTCTCCGATCTAAAACAAGACGAAATTGAAAATATCGACCTGCAGTATGATTTTAAGTCGCGAATGTTTACGCTGTGGGACGAGAAGGAAAAGGCGGAATTTGACGACGTAAACGATAAAATAGTTAACGGTTGGTATAGGTTATTAAAACGAAGCGACCACTGGGACGACGAAAAAAAGCATTTCCGTGTCTGGTTAGAATGGTTTCAGATCTACGGGATGCTGCCGACAAAAAAGAGTTAAACCATGGGCACTGAAATCAACGCACTTGGACTTTCGGCACCCGCCGAAAAAGTACAGCCAATCAATCGGCCAGATCTTGAGCACATCCCGTACGAAACATACGGTAAAGAGTTGTTGCATAGCGGGCTATACGGTGCCATGCTCGCCGGCGGTGGTTCGGCGCTTTATCACCTGATCAACGGGGCTCGCACTGCAAATCCGGCGGCCCTTCTTCGCAATCCGTTGCCGGTGTCAATGCTGAAAGAACAAGAAAAAGAAAAAAACCGCAGGAAAAAGACAGAAAGACTGAAAGCTGCAGAAGTGGCTGCTCCAGCAGCAGCCCCGGCACCCGCCGCCCCGGGAAATTCTTCTGCGACAAGTTTATTACGGCATATTCACAGTATCGCTGGAAAACTGATTCCCAATCAGTTTATCCCAGATCTTCCGGCACTCCCGAGCGGTGATCCCACGGAGAGTCCTACGATTGCTCACCGCGGGTGGCGCACAGCCGCTAATTACTTAGCGGCGGTTGGCGGCGGCTACGGCGGTATGTCGCTCGTTAAACAAATCACAGATAAGAAAAAGAAGGAAGATTTGAAATCGGATGTCGACGATGCTCGGCGTGAATATTTCGATGCGTTAACCGGCAAAACGGCCTCTGTGCTCGACGACGTGTATGAGAAACACTCGAACAACATCGCCACTACGGACTCTCCGTGGTATGACCGTTGGAACCCGCTGATGTGGAACTGGAACAACGCACAGCAACACGTGTCGAACGCAGCCACCACAGCAAAAAATTACGGCGAGCGTGGGGCTGAAAATTTGTGGACCGCCGCGTTGTTGTCCGCACTTGGAACCGGGGCACTCGGGGCACAGTACATGTACGGCCAAACAAAGGCACGGACACAGGCTGAAAATTTACGCAGAGCACAGGCATCTCGTGCCCGGCTGCGGAGCATTCAACAAACCCCGTGGGTAGACCCTGAAGATCTTGCGGCTATTTCGGGGAGGTAACTCCTATGCCCGAAATGTTCAATATGCCGCAAGATCAGCCGCGTGCGTTTGGCGACATCGCCGGCACGCGGCAAAACATTTTTGACAACGCTCTGAAAAGTGCACAGAGCATCGAACCAGTCAAAAATGACCTGTACACGCTCCAACTTGGGGATGTGGCTTACGATGGCCCAGAGACCTACACAAAGGCCGAGCATAAGCGGGCAATTCTGACAGGCGGAAATCTGTCACGGCGCCTTCGCGGCACGTGGACTTTAATTGATAACAAAACAAGCAAGCCGGTTGCCACACGTGCTGCGACCCTAGCCAGCGTCCCGTACCTCACCGATTCTGGCACGTTCGTTAACAAAGGCGTTGAGTACACGCTCGCCCATCAACTTCGCCTGCGTCCCGGCGTCTTTACCCGAGAGAAAGACAACGGCGAACTGGAAGCCCACGTCAACACACTGCCCGGCAAAGGTCGTTCGCACCGGTATTATCTCGACCCCAAAACTGGGGTGTTCAAGATTCAGATCGGTCAGGCCCAGATTCCGCTGATGCCGTTGCTGAAAAACCTCGGCGTATCGGACAAACAGATTCGCGACGCTTGGGGGAACGAGATTGCTGCCGTAAATATGCAGCAGGGCGACGCGGGCACTCTCGACAAGTTATACAGTCGGCTGGTCTACAAGCCCGACCAGGCCGCGGACCAGTTGGCCAAGATCAAAGCCATTGCCGCCGAATTCAACAAGACTGAGTTTGACGAAGAGGTCACGCGGCGCACGCTTGGCAGGCCCTACAAAAATTTAACGCCGGACGCGATTCTGGATATCACCAAGAAACTCATCGCCGTCAACCGCAAAGAGGCCGACTCAGACGACCGCGATAGCATGGCCTACCAGTCAGTGCACGGCCCCGAAGACCTGCTGGCCGAGCGGTTCGTCAAGGACAAAAGCACGATCCGGCAATTGTTGTGGAAAGCGACTGCGAAGAAGAACCTCGACCACATCCCAACCGGTGTATTTAACAAATCAATTCAGGCGGCATTGATCGGCTCTGGTCTTGGAAGTTCGCTTGAGGAAATCAACCCGGCCGAGATCTTCGACCACCAGACCCGTGTAACGCGACTTGGCGAGGGCGGCATCGGCAGTATGGACGCCATTCCGGCCGAGTCTCGATCTGTGCAGCCCAGCCACTTCGGCTTTATTGACTACTTGCGGACACCAGAATCCGGCAAGGTAGGCGTCGACATGCGGTTTGCCCACGGTGCCCGCAAGGGTAAAGACGGCAGGATTTACATGCCCGTGGTCGACATGAAGACGCAGCAGACGACTTACAAAACTCCGCAGGAAATCGCCGACTTGCCGCTGGTGTTCCCAGGCGAGGCAGAAAGCGACCTGCCGATGGTTTCAGCCTTGGTCGACGGCAAGATTAAATACATTCCAAAAGCTGAAGCTCGTTACAGCGTTCCCACGATGGACAACACGTTCGCCGGCCTGACCAATATTGTGCCGATGAAATCCATGGTGAAAGGTCAGCGCGTCATCATGGGTGCCCGCATGTTTACGCAGGCTCTTCCGCTGGTGAATGCCGAAGCACCGTTCGTGCAGTCCGCCACCGCCGATGACGACAAGATTTCGCACGAAGACACGCTGGGCGAACGTATGGGCGCCGTCAAAGCCACAGAGCCCGCCGAGGTGTTAAAAGTCACGCCGGATAATATTACATTGCGGCTTAAGGACGGCACTAAGAAAACAGTTGATCTGTATAACGATATGCCGTTTAACCGGAAAACGTTTTGGACGCAAAAGCCGACCGTTCAGCCCGGCGACATGGTCAAACCAGGGCAATTGCTGGCCACGTCTAACTTTACCGACAAAAACGGAACGGCGGCGCTCGGCATGAATTTGCGGACAGCCTATTTGCCGTTCCGGGGCAAAAATTACGAAGACGCTATTGTGATCTCAGAATCGGCGGCCAAGCGTCTGACATCCGAGCACATGTATCAGCACGCCGCCGAATGGGACGACAACACGCACGTCGGCAAGAAAGCTTTCGTGAGTCTGTTCCCTGGCGAATACGACCGCAAGATGCTCGATAACTTTGACGACCAAGGCGCCATTAAGAAAGGTGCCACGGTCAACTTCGGCGACCCGTTGGTGCTGGTTGCCAAGAAGAAAGATCAGGTCTACGGCAAGGTTCACCGTGGTCGTGCCGGTAATTTCACGAATGAAACCATCACCTGGGAGCATCATTCGCCCGGCATCGTAACTGACGTCGAGCACACCAAGAAGGGTGTATCGGTTGTTGTAAAGACGCAAGCCCAGATGGAAGAAGGGGATAAACTGACTGGCCGTTACGGCGATAAGGGCGTTATTGCCGAAGTCGTGCCGGATCATCAAATGCCACACGACAAGGACGGCAATCCGTTTGAGGTGTTGGTCAGCCCGCTTGGTTTGATCTCTCGCGTCAATCCGGCCCAGATTGTCGAAGCGGCTTTAGGCAAAGTCGCGGCCAAAACTGGACAGCCATACAAGATCAAAGATTTTGACAGTGCGAAAGACCTCGTCGAGTTTGCCCAGCAGGAATTAAATAAACACGGCATGTCCGACACTGAGGAAGTCTATAACCCAGAGACCGGACAAAAGATCGGCGGAGTTTTGACGGGCAGCCGGTTTTTTATGAAATTGCACCACACGGCTGAGTCCAAGGGTCAGGGACGATCGACTGGTGGATATACCGCAGAAGGTACGCCAGCCAAGGGCGGCAGCGAGGGAGCGAAGCGCGTCGGCATGCTTGAGTTGGGTGCGTTGTTGTCGCACGGTGCCGGCAAGGTCATCCGCGACGCCAAAATGGTACGCGGACAGGCCAATCCCGAATACTGGTCGCAGTTCATGGCCGGTTACGATCCGCCGCTGCCCAAAGTGCCGCACGTGTACGAAAAGTTTGTGAGTCAGTTAAAGGGTGCCGGCATCAATGTCGTAAAGTCGGGAACCAAGAATCACATCATGGCTCTGACGAACAAAGACATCGCTGGTCTGACCGGAGACCGCGAACTGCAAAACGCCGAAACCGTTGACTGGAAAGGCAATCTGAAACCGGTCCGCGGCGGTTTGTTTGACGAGACACTGACTGGCGGCCACGGCGGCAATCGGTGGTCTAAGATCACGCTGCACGAACCCATGCCGAATCCGGTCATGGAAGAACCTATCCGGCGCGTGCTCGGCCTGACAGAGAAGAAATTTTTAGATGTGCTCGCCGGTAAAGAGAAACTGGGCGAGAAGACCGGCCCGCAAGCGATTCAGTCGGCGTTGGCTGCGATTAATTTACCCAAAGCCATCGAGCAGGCCCGCGAAGACATCAAGTCTGGCCGCAAAACGGCTCGAGACGCGGCTGTGCGGCGGCTCGGGTTTTTAAAGTCGGCCGAGAGCACCGGCGTTCACCCGAAAGATTGGATGTTGAACACCGTACCGGTTCTTCCGCCGGCGTTTCGGCCCGTGTCGACAATGGGGCCGAAGAAGTTGCCGCTCGTTGACAATCCCAACTATTTATACAAAGAACTGTTTGACGCCAACCAGACATTGAAAGAAACTGCTGGAGCACTCTCCGAATATGGCGACGAGCGGTTGGGCGTGTACAACGCCATGAAAGCCGTCACGGGCCTCGGTGCCCCCAGTAACCCCAAGAACGTCGAACGGAACGTGCAGGGATTCCTGGCCAAAATCTTCGGCGACAGCCCGAAGTTTGGCACCATGCAACGAAAACTGCTTTCCAGCACTGTCGACCTGGTCGGCCGTGCGGTGATTACCCCCAATTCTGATCTCGACATGGATGAAGTCGCACTGCCCGAAGAAAAAGCCTGGGAGATCTATAAGCCGTTTGTTGTTCGCGGGTTGGTCCGCCGCGGTTTGCCACGTATGCAGGCACTTGAGTTCGTTGAACAGAAAAATAAAGCTGCGTTTGACGAGTTGAACACCCAAATGAATGCCCGACCGATTGTGATTAACCGTGCGCCGGTTTTACACCGGTACGGCGTCATGGCTTTCAAGCCGAAATTGACCAAAAACAAGGTTATGGAGGTCAATCCGGTCATCACCAAGGGGTTCGGTGCCGACTTTGACGGCGACGCGATGCAGTACCATGTGCCAAGCACACCCGCGGCGGCAAAAGAGGCACTTGATAAAATGTTGCCTAGCAAAAACTTGTTCAGCACGGCCAGTTTTAAGGCCCACTATGTGCCGAACAAGGATTACCAGACCGGTTTGTACCTCGCATCGAGTAGAATTAACAACAAGTCTAAACCGCGCGTGTTTCGTAACAAGCGTGACGCCGTCGCCGCGTACCGACGCGGCGAAATTGGTGTAGACACCCCCGTTCACATCGTGGAAGATAAGTAAAAACAGGAGAATTCTCATGGCTGTTAACTCGTATCTGATGTCCATGGGGCGGGGCTCCGCCGATGGATCCGGCAGCCATGGGTGCCGCTCCGCCGGCTAGTCCTGCGGCACCGGCTGATCCGGCGTCAGCTATGGCCGCGATGGGCGGCCCGACACCGCCGGCTCCGCTGCCACCGGCTACGCCAACAGGCGGAGCACCTGGCCAGCAAAAGTTAAAACCCGAGCAGATGATGCAGATGCTCGACTATCGTCTGTACAACATGCAGCAACAACTCACGGCCATTATGAATGCCATGGGCGTTCAGGTGGCTCCGGAGTCGCTTGTACTGCCGCCGGGCACAACTGGTGCCCCGCCGGCCGAAACCGCACTCCCCGGCGGTCCGATGGCTCCTCCGCCAGATATGGCGAAAGGTGCGGCGTGGTCCGCCGGCAAACTCGTCGAATTACACACACAAGCTGCGGCTCTTCACGCCCTTCGACGGAGTTTGAAAGAATATGCGAGTCAAAACGCTTAATAACCTTCAGCCCGCAGATACATCAGCCCAAAGCGTTATCATCGAAGACGACAAGGGCAATCCGATTATCGTGGCTATGCAGTTGACCGAGTCGATCATTTATTCGACGGCTGGCGATCCAGATTTTCATTCGATGTTGCGATCGTTAGGCGTGAACAAGACGGTGCATGTGACGCATTTTAACAAGAAGCCGCTCGAAGATTTGATATGGACACCCTGAGATGCTTAAAACCACGCTCGGTCAAATTCTAATCAATGACGCGTTGCCAGAAGACCTGCGCGACTATGACCGGGTACTAGACAAGAAGACAACCGGAGCCTTAGCGACACAACTTGCCGAAAAATATCCGGACAAATACCGCGAAGTAATGAAGCGGTTGCATGACGTTGCTCTGGACGCGGCACATACCACGGGCGGCTTGTCTTTCGGCCTCAAAGATATCAAGCAAACCCTGGCCGCTAAAAAAGCACAATTAAAAGCCAGGGCCGGTCTTCGCGGCATTATGGCTGACCGCTCTCTTGACGATGAGCAGCGAAATCAAAAAATTTTAAAGCTGGCTCAAGGCATCCAGCAGCAACTTGTCGAAGACGTGGCCAAAGAAGCCAAAGACATGGACAACCCGTTGCTGCACCAAGTGCTTGGCTCTGGAGTCGGCAACAAGTATTCGTTGAATTCCATCATCGGTGCCGACATGCAATATGTCGACCACAAGAACTCACCGATTCCGTTGCCGGTTTTAAACAGTTACAGCCGCGGATTACGCCCGGCTGAATATTTTGCCGGCGCGTTTGGTGCACGTAAGGGTGTGATTGACACGAAGACCGCGACAGCAGACGCCGGGTTTTATGGCAAGCAACTGACACAAATGGCCCACCGGCTGCTCGTGACCGCTGATGACGAAGACGACGACGATTGGAAGAGTACGGCCCACGAACGCGGTTTGCCTGCCGAAGTCGACGATCCGGACAACGAGGGTTCGTTATTGTCGCGACCGGTCGGTCCGTACAAACGCGATACGGTTTTAACACCAAAAATTTTGCAAGATATTAAACGCATGGGCGTGAAAGATATTTTGGTGAGAAGCCCCGTCGTTGGCGGCCCTGCGGACGGCGGTGTGTACGCCAAAGACGTAGGCTACCGCGAAAAGGGTCGTCTTCCGCCCCGCGGCGATTATGTTGGCATTGCGGCAGTGCAGGCGCTTTCAGAGCCCGTATCGCAGGGCCAATTAAGTTCAAAGCATTCGGGCGGCGTTGGCGGTGCCGGGTCGATTTCCGGCTTCAAAGCATTGAACGCACTCGTACAGGTTCCCAAGACGTATCCTGACGGCGCCACGCACGCCCAGCGCGACGGCACCGTACAAGAAATCCGTCAGGCCCCGCAGGGCGGACATTACATCACGATCGACGGCGAAGAGCACTATGTGCCGACAGAGCGTTCGTTAACCGTCAAACGCGGCGACAAACTCGAAGCCGGTGACGTGGTATCTGATGGTATGCCGAATCCTGCTGAAATTGTTAAACACAAGGGTGTTGGCGAGGGTCGGCGGTATTTCGTGTCGGCGATGCGGCAGGTCATGAAAAACAGCGGCATGAGTCCGCACCGCCGCAACATCGAGTTGCTTTCTCGCGGTATTATTAACCACGTGCGGTTGACGGACGAATACGCCGACTACGCTCCGGACGATATCGTGCCGTACTCCATGCTGGAGCGCGGCTGGCAACCGCGACCGGGCACGGTGGCGGCGAATCCTAGTTCCCTGTCTGGGCACTATCTCGAAAAACCAGTGCTGCACTACTCAATCGGCACAAAGATCGGCAAATCCGTGCTCGACAACTTTAAAAAGTACGGAATTACAAACGTGCAGGCGCACAAAGAGCCGCCCCCGTTCCAGCCCGAGATGGTTCGCGGCATGGCGAATATTTCTAACGATCCAGATTGGATGACGCGCATGCTTGGGTCGTATCAAGAAAAAGGCCTGTTGAGCAGCGTGCACCGGGGCTTGAAGAGCGATTCCGCCGGCAGTAGTTATGTTCCGGCACTGGCTCAGGGTGAAAACTTTGGGCAGACAGGTGTAACGTCAGGGTGGCAGCCGTAAACCGTTTCTAGTAGGATAATAGAGCCAAGACACGTTAAATTATACGTGTATTGAACATTTCGAGTGCCGCATGGAGGTGGCTGTGTATAACCGCAAAACTAAAGAAGCGTCGTGGAAGCACTGGCTGAAAGTTGTCCGTTCGCATGATCGCAGCCAGGTCAAACAGGCTGAAATCGGCGGCCGTGGTGACGACACTTCATTTGAGCAGGCGTTTTCGAACCTTGCCCACGCCTACCTCCGAGATTCGGCCCCTAAACTGCTGGACCACGAGATCGGGTTCCAACTTCTTGACCGCAATCGTGAAAACACAAAGGCGGTCGGTGTTTTTGCGTTTAAAGTAGGTTCCCAGTGGCTGTACGCCCCGGTCTTCTTTTTGAACGGCGACCTCAAGGGTCACGAACTCCTGTACATCAAAAACCAGGACATGTTTGTGCCGCTCAAGGAAAACTGGATTAACTACCTCGTCAACCGCAAGCCCAACATTCTGGGCAGCAACGTCGACCGCAACCTGTCGGCGATGGGCCAGCGGCAGCCGGACTTTACGCAGCTTTCGCGCAGCCCGGCCAAGTTTGGATCGGCACAGCCCACGCTCAAAGAGATGATGACGGCCGTAATGCCGACGTTGGCTAAATGTGCCACGTTAAACACTACGCAAGCGTTTGAGGAACTTGGCAGGGCTATCAACCTCAAAACGTTTTTAAAAGAAGCCGGGCTGCAGGTAATCAGCGTCCTCGTGAATAGTTGCAAACACGCCCCGCAACTGGCTGCGGCGATCGACGAATTTCACGGCCTTGACATTATCAAAGAAGCAATTGCTGCCGCCAAAACTCGTGAAAATACAACCAAGGTTGCCAGCGTGCTGTCCGAGGCGCCCAAAGTCTCGCCTGCCGAAAAGGGCTTGGAAGTCATTACACACGACGTCACTGTGCAGAACAAACTTCCTCACACGTATACAGAAGAAGAGCAGGAAAAACTTCTGCGCGACGGCGTGCTCATTCTCGACAAGCGGGACCGTGACAACGTATCCGTCCCGTACGACATTCAGGTCGAAAAGAAACTTTTTAACCCGACTGAGAGCGGCTTGTACGACATCTTGGTTAAGCCGGGTAACGTCGAACGCTGCTACGTCGCGGTGTATCCAATGGGTGCCGCAAAGCGTGCCGACTTCGTGACCGTTGTCCGCACCGAAGGCAAACCCGAGTGGCTCAACACGCGGGCGGACCACGTTTTTGCGCTGGCACGCATCGAAGGCGAAGAGTTTGGCAAGTGGTACGAAGGTCTGCCGGAAGCCAAAAGCCTTCCGTCTGGCCGCACACGCGTCATTCTTCTCAACAAGAACGGCGACACCACATGCCCGGTCCGCGTTCTCCGCGAATACGGCGAGAGCGAGTACGGCACGACATCGTACGAAGTTCACCTGGAAGATCACTCCAAGTTTCCGCCCAAGGGCCACATCAGCGGCTGTTGCTACACCGA
Organism: bacterium; assembly: GCA_010027825.1. Next base: position 7,503 of record RGUK01000007.1, on the reverse strand, counting down.
TCCGCTGAACTATGACAAGTGGCGCGACGGTGTGCGTGTGCATTTAAACGCCAAGAAGGGTTCTAAACTTCGCTCCAGCATGGGCGACATCTTTGTGCCAGAGGGTTACAAGATGCTCAAATGCGAGCCGGGCGAGGACGACACGGACGAGGTCGAAGGCCAGGGTTCGTGCGGTTGCGGCGAAAGCAAAGATCCACCGCTGATGCCGGGCAGTCTCGTTGACGCTCAGATGGCGTTGATGCAAAAAACCGCGGCTTTGACCATCGTAAATAACGGCACTGAACTTCGTATTAACAACACGCCGATGGGTTCAATGGCTGGTTTGGTTTCGCTCGTCAAAGACCACGGATTACGCGAAGTGGTGGCTCGTGATTTGTTAAAACAGGCTGCCGCCAAACGCAAAATTGAATTGCGTGTGAAATATGCCGATCCGTACGGCGGCCCGATGATGGTCCGCGACGCCCCGAACGCTCCAAGCGACCCCGGTCCGGTCATGGGCGGCGAAAGCATCATGGGCACCTCGGTTCCGACGCAACTCGGCATTGACATGGGTGTTCCTGTCTCGGGGATGGCCGCCAGCAACACGAACCGCCAGATCTATAACCCGAACACCATGCTCGACCAAAAAGATTTACGGTCTGTGGTCGATGCCGCACAGAGCGGCCAGCGCGAAGTGTTCGACACCGCCGCGGTTGGCAGCATGCTTCGAGCTGTTCGTGATGACAGCCTTGTTGACCGTTACATGGGCGAGTTGACCAAAGGCCTCGATAAACTTGGCCGCATTTTGTTCATGTTCTACTGGCACGGCGACCGGTTCGCCGACCGCTACGGCAAGGCTGACATGCCGGAACTAGAAGACTCGCTGCGTAACGCTTTTGAAATGCTCGGCGACGTCATTCTGTTCTTGAAGCAGAAGACAATTGAGCCGTATCCGGAAGAGGCGTCGAGTGACGTCGACCTTGGCCCCATCGCGAATTCGTAATAGGTGAAAAATGGCTAGCACGATTTGGTCCGGCGAGACATCGTTTTCCGCTACGGGCGGTTCCCAAACGGTTGTAACGCTGAAGGTACCGCACCGCGGCATCATCAAAGGCTGGAGTTTAACTCAAACATCCGGTGCCAACGCTGGAGCCACGGCGGCACTCTATACGAGCAACCAGGCTACGGTGCCGAACAGCACACTGCCTGCCGAGGCGTTCCATCTGTTGGATATTACGCTGCCGGCCGCCCCCAAAGTCGACGACCACAGCGAGGACATCGCCTATATCAATCGTGACGGTACGCCTAGCAATCCCCAGCGGTATTTGTATTTGAAGATTACGCCGGCGGGATCCGGGGCCAAGACGTTTGTATTTTCGATTACGATTGAGACATCGCGCGTTAAATAATGCTCCCGTCGTTACGCACCAATCCCCGCCGAGCACCGCACTGGCGCTGGCTGCGGGCTGTTCAAATTGATTCTGGTGGGAGGCGTGCGTCGAAAAAACTCGACGGCCCGGACGGCTTTGCCTGGATCCGCCGTTCTGTTTGCTTAAAGCGTCATTTTGAGCAAGCCGGCAATCGACCCGAGGCACTGTACGCACTTGTCGAACGCGATGCAGATCTTTTTTGGGCGCATTCTATGTGGGTGGAAGAAAAAGCACCTACACGCTGGGCAATCGAAGCCCGCGTCCTGGCCGGCGAGTCAAACGAAGAGATTGCCGACAAACTTGGGACGGATCCGAGCGTAATTGACGCTTACGTAAATGTTTTTTTTGATGTCCGCGAAAAAATGCGGCATATGGACTACGTCGTCAACGTCGTCATGGCCGACGCCGTGTCTCGTGGTTTGCAGGAGCGGCATTATGACCTGCTTTGGAAACTACTTGGTTTCCACGGCGGAAGTCTCGTGCTCAACGCCGTCATTAACAAATTTACGCCGGTCAATCGCCCAGAAAAGCCTGAAGGCGTTTCCGGGTTTTTCCAGGATTTCGCGATTGCCTCGATGAAATACAAGTCAGCCCTGGCCACCCTCACCGTGCAGGTCAACACTCACACCCAGTTGCCGCTCATCGAGTCGTTCGCGAAGTTTGTGGAAATCGAAAGAACGACGGAAAACGCCAGCAAAGCCCAGACATCCATCGTCGACAATATTGGGTCTATGTTGACGTCGCTTTCCTTCCGGGTGGGCACAAAACTGGATTCCGAACCTATAAAAATGGTACCCTTTGATAGTGGTGCGGCAGAATTAAATAATCACGAAATGATAGTTGTGGCCGCCGGCGGTAAACTAGATAATCAGCCCGCCATCGAAAATCTTCGCTTTCCCGGAGAGTAACTATGCAGCCTTTGACCAAATCCGCTGAACAAAAACTGATCGCCGCCATCGAGCAGGCCGCGGAGTTTGTAAATGACGGTATGACGCCGAACGAGGCCATTATTAAGAGTGCCGCCGCCGCGAACATTCCCGCCGGCCACATTAACCTGATGGTTCACGCCTATAACACCGGCCGGACAACCACGCAGCGCGAACAGGGCGAAAACACGCTGGAAAAATCCGCCGACTTCCAACTGGCTGACACGCAGACGGTCATGGACGCCCTGTACCCGAAAGCGGTGAAAACATCGGCTGAGATCGTGCAGCAAAGCGTCGTTTCTACGGAATACGCCGTTTCCCCGGCCGGCATGTTAGCCCGTCGCCGCGCTGAACAAGAGAAAGCCGCCGCCGCACAGATTGCTTTGCCGGAGAAGACCTGGACACCGCCGCCCCGCGACGAGCACGCGGCAGCCATGCGTGCCCGAAGCGAAAAAGTTGCGGCACAGCGGGCAGCCGAAGAAGATCGCCGCCAAGCTACAGCGGCTCACACGAAAGCCGCCGACGCCTTGGAAGACCTGGGCGTTTATTTTCGTACACCCGGAAACATGAGTTTTTCGGACGCGACGAAACAAGTCGGCCTGCGGTTTGGCGAACCTGGCGTAAGTGTGCTGAATAAAATTGCCGAGGTTTACCCGCATTTCAAGAAGCAAGCCAGTACAAACAATTCGCACTTCGGCGATAACCCGCTTTACGGCTTGGTGCAAAAGGTTTTGGACGGCGTCGAGCAATATGTTGTCGCCAAGACAGAATACGAAAAACACGCAAATCAAAACGTGCCGGTTGAAAAAATTGAACACCTTACTGGTTCGATCGTGTCGGAGGATTTTTCTGCCGGCATTGTGCAGCGGTAAAAAACCGCCAAAAAAACAGCCGCCGAAGCCACCCGTGCCGCCGACAAATAACAAACCAAATACCAATTCCGGCAATTCTGGCGGCGGTAAAGGCGGCAAAAGCGAAGGTGCAGCGGAGTTTTTCAAGGGCATGATCGAACCCACCCAAGCGGTAGGCGAAACACTGGGTTCTTTTGGTCTTGGGGCTAAAACGCAATCGGGCATGCTGGCGAATGTTTTGCAGTTGGACAAAGATCCGAGCAAGATGCGGCAAGATGCGTTTCAAGACATTTCTACGCCGGACCACGAACTCGCACTGAAAAATATTCGTGCCCAGGCTACATTACATGACCTGATGCTTAATGATGATGTCATCTCGGGTCACGATCCGCACGAAGTAGCTGTGGCGTTCAATGACATTGCTGGCACAGCACCCAATGTTGTCGAGGCACCGGCGGTGCTTGCGGCGATGTTGCGTAAACGACTTGAAGCCGGACAATTGGCCGACTTCGACGCGAAACAACTTGTCGAGATGGACAAGTTAAAAGCCGAGCGCGACGAAAAAATGTTACAAGCCCGCAAACTCGAAAACGATTTAGTGTGAGCAGCATTATGAGCAGTGCGAACTTTGAAAAAATCGCTGAACAGTTGGCCGTCCGTGCGGTAAAGCAAAACCGCGACATGGTCAAGCAAGCCGAAGGCTGGATGGACAGCGTAAGCAAATACATCAACACGCCCAATGGCAAATACATGTTGGGTGGTTTGGGCGGCGCCGGTCTCGGTGCGCTTGTCGGCTCAATGCAGCCGAAACGTAAAGGCCGCAACGCACTTTATTACGGGGCACTTGGCGGACTTGGCGGGCTAGGTTTGGCACATCTGATGAACAGTGCCGGGCAAAAACAAGAAACACCAGCACCCGCCCAAAAGACACAGCCCTCCGCCACTACCGCAAACGCTAAACCGGCTGAGCCTAAGTTTGAAGAGGTACGACCAACTGGCGGCCGCCGCCCGCCGGGGGCACAGCCTGCGACAATCCGTACGCCGCAACAGCCCGCGCCAATCGCACCAGAGAACCAAACCGCCGAATTCGTCGATCCAAAATATTCCAATCCGGAAACGGCGACAACTGGGGCACAAGATGCGTCCGCTGACGCCTCAGCGCCGAAATTTATTCCACAGGAAATGTACGACTTACTTCCACAATCATTGAAAGATAAAGCGACAGCCGAGTTAATGGCGACAGATCCGAACGCGCCCGGCGGAACGGCTATGCGGCAGGCGTACTCATTCCCCGGAAATAGCCCCGAATACGTAGCCGCGCAGTTGTTGACCCAGAAAACACCTGACGGAAAGTACGTCGCTCGCAACCTGTCTGACATTTTGCCGGAGTACGCCAGTCGATTCGAGCCCGGCACGACAAAATCAATGTTTCGTATTCCAGACAGCGTATCGTGGCCCACGGCAGAAGACACTTATTTTCAAACCGCGCGCCCTGTCGGGATGCAACGCCTTTATGGACAAGAAGCGATGCGAGCTAAACTCCAGCAACGCGTTGTCGACGCGGTGCGTGCCGCCGCAGTAGATCCTGATCGTACGTCGCTCCCGAATTTTGGATTCTCTTTAGACGCTGCACGCACGCCAATGACAAGAGGCGGCGGCGGCTCGTCCGCAATGTATCGGTCACTACGCGACGCAAAGGTTTTACCGCCCGCCGCCGGCGAGCATTTTGTAAATTCTGGTTTTAACGTAAACGATTCTGGCACGGTTGCACTCATAAATAAACTACGGCAGAGTTACGCCCGAGATCCGGAAACCGGTGCGTTAACGAGTGCTTATGACGCCGCCGTCAAATCCGGGATAACCACGCCCGAACAACTTAGCGAGTTTTTGCGATCAATTGGCGACCCGGGGCGCGACACAGTTAATGCGTGGACCAATCCGGGCGGCCGAAGCGGCGAATTTTAACTACAACGCAGGCGAGCACATAAATGAGCATGATTAAAGTCATTCAGCCGCACGCGCAAGATTTCAGCGAGCCGGTGGCGTCGCTGATCAAAATCTCAAGCCGCGGCATTATCGGGGCCGACAAACAGGCACTCATTAAGCGTGCCGGTGCCGAGTTTGCCCACAAACTGGACAATATTAAATTCGCAAAAGATGAAGTTCCTGTGCATCTGATCGCCATCGGGGCTACAGAGGATTACGGCCCGAACCGCAACGGTGACGGGTTTACGCGTGATTGTTGCCGGAACTATCACCAAACCTTTGAAAAATTTGCACGTTTCTACCGTGACCACGCTAACAAAAATCCGGCCAAGTCTTTCGGTATCGTGAAGGCTTCGGCCTATCACGAGCCGATGAAACGGATCGAACTGGTGTGTGCCCTGAACGGCAGCAAAGAAGCCGCCGAACGTAATGGCGGTTTAATTGCCGACAAGGAAATCGAGAAACTCGCTAGCGGCAAAGACATTGCCGTATCCATGGCCTGCAAGATCCCGTTTGATATTTGCTCGTCCTGCGGCAACAAGGCCCGGACACGTGCTGAGTATTGTGATTCGCTTGAAAACAGCGGCCACTGCAAAGCGGGCGGATTAAAGCACAACATCGGTAAGGTATTGTCGGACGGCCACGTACTGCACGCCGACAACCCCAACCCGACGTTTTTCGATATTTCGCATGTTTTCCGGCCGGCAGACCGCATTGCCTACGTGTCCGGGAAACTTGAAAAAGCCGCTAGTGCCGCCGTACTTTCTGGGGCCGAACTTGCCGAACAACTGGGCATTACGGTGCCGCCGTTGTTTGATTTAGGCGGAAATTCAAGCAAACGAGCCCAGTTACAACTTGATGCTTTAAACTCGTTAGCCCAAGCCGAAGCGGAGCAAAACGCCGCCGAGTGGACTAAAGTCGCCCTGGCGTCATCCCAGGCCGTACAGCCAGCTATTGATGCAACAGCGTGCGCGTCTGTTAAAATGTCTGAGGTGTTACGCGGGCTGGCTGACGCCGGTGTTGTTCTGCCTGTGCGTGACTTTTTATCACTAACAGTGAAGACAGCGAGTGAGAATTTAATCGGTGCGGTTGTTCAAGCATTGCCTAACATTTTTTCAAAGTTGGCAAATGATGTAGACATCGTTTCCAAGTTAGAGCATAATGCTTACTACCCCGCAAATACGGCCTCTACGGTCGTTCGCGTGTGGGCAGAAAAAATCGCACAGACGCACAGTGTGTTGCCCGGCAATGTTGAAAAACGTGCTTATTTAGCCGCACTGCGTAACGTGAATACAGGTGACCTTCCGACTGAGAAACAAGCAACTGGTTCTGCGGAAACCGCTCTTGCACAACATTACGCGTTGTATAAGATTGCTGCATTCGCCGCCATTTGTGAGAAACACGGAAATAATTTGTTGACAGCAAACCACTGCGTACTGCAAAATTACATCATGTAAACGGTAACTAATCGCTAATACGATTAGGCCCAAAAGGAGATAACAATGGCACGGATGCAACGTTCCCTTTTCGCTCAACTGAACGCCCTCGCTGAAGAAATTTCGCAAGGTGCTGTAAAGACCGCCGCTGAAAAGCAGGCTGGTCCTGTTCCTTCTGACCCGGGTGGATATCAGGGCGCGTCGTCGCATCCGACCACCAGCGTCGACAACAACGTACAAGCGGCCACTGAGGGTGCTCGTGCTTCTGAGTACGAGGCTGACATCAAGAAGCAGCAAGGCGCTCTTGCCGTCGACAACACACCCGAACTGTCGCAAGAAGGTCGGCAGAACGAGGTGCAGTTGAACATCGGCACCAACGCCAAGCCGACCGGCGAAGACCCCGCGGCCGAAAAAGATTACAAGGGAACGAAGGACGATCCGGGCACATCGCATCCGGCCAAGACCAACGACGGCGAGAAGTACTCGTCGGCGTCGTTCAAAGAGGCCCGCAATCATTGCGGCAACCTTGGCAACGACATTCTTGCCAACCTTATTAACTTCGGCACCAGCAAGCTGACCAAGCAGTCTGAGATGCCGGAGGCTCTGGCGGAGGCTCTGCACGAAAAAAAAGAGTCGCCCGCAGAGGAGAAGGCTGAGCACTCTGAATTGAAGGGCGATCAGCACAAGCTCGATACCGACAACGACGGCAAGATCGAGGGTTCTGACCTTAAGGCTCTGCGTGAGGGCAAAGAAGCCGCCTTTAATGCCGGTTACGAACTTGCTGCCGCACTTGGCCTGAACAAGGAAGCCGCTGAAGCATCTGTTCGCGAAGTTTGTGCCAACACGCTTCGTGAGGCTGACGAAATGGCCGACCTGTTCATGGGTTTTGTAACTG
>RGUK01000599.1 GCA_010027825.1 bacterium | reverse complement strand
CAGGCGCCAGTCGCAGGCGATCACCGCGCTGACGAGCCGCCTTGAGGAGTCGGAACTCCATTGAAAGCGCATTGGTTCCCTGCTCAGTAAGAGCATACTGAGGCTCTGTTACAAGAATCATGCGAGGAAGGTAGATGGAGAAGGACTTCGCAGTTCCAGTTCCAATCGTCGTTCCTTCAATCTGAATCAAGGCTTTGCGAGTCGTCTGAGCGCTCCAGATTGTGTAATACGCATGGTCGGCAAGCTCTTTAACGTCAAGACTTAAAGTACCGTCAAAGAGGTCTGTTGCGATAGGAGCTGAGTTTCCTGCGCTACCCTTAATCTCTGGAATAATTTCCTGTGGACGGCTGAGGGCAAGGTTAAAGCCAGTGATATTGTACTGGTCACCAGAGCCAACAGCGCTGCCACTCTGATTATTCGTACGGAACTTATCCACAAGATCGACAGCTACAAGCTCAGGAGTTCCCTCGGTGAACGTGCAGTTAGCCAATGTAGCATTGGTGTTTGTGCTCGATGAAAGCTCTACGGCATTAGCCAAAAGCTCTGCCGTGAAGTCGATATATCCAGGTACGCCAGTAGTGGCGATTCCAATCGACTGAACGGAGCAAGTTGGGAACTCCATCGTTGTCGCAGACGATGACTCAAATGCAAGAGTTACATACTTAGAGTTAAGGGTAGTATTGAACAAAAGCTGATGCTTATAGTCACTCTGACCTACGGTAACCTCAGTTGGTGCTGCGGAGGTTCCCATGAACTGAGCCAAAAGAACATCGCAGTTGTTACGATATCCAAGGTCTGCCGTAAGCGAAACCGTTGGGATAACAGAACCACGCGTTGCAGATGAAAGCATATACGCACCAGAACCAATCTGTCGCGATGTAAGCTCCGATACGTTAAAACTCGGTGAAATCTCACCAGCGAAGCTGTTGCCAGCTCCACAAGCGACCGCAGTTCCCCAGGTCGTAGCGATCTTAACGCCAGCTTTTGTTTGTGCTCCTGAAATACTTGCCATAAAATCCTAAATCTCCATTAACTAAACAGTTTTTGTACCAGTGTAAGTAAAGCCGCCTCTCCAACAGGCTTTATTATCAATGGTCACTACCGAAATATCATTTGGCACACCACCCTCGTAAAAATCGACGGTGCCGTCCCAATCCCCTGTTAGTTCCGATCTAACAAGATCATCCACTGTCTCAAGCCGATCTACCAGCGTGTTATAAGTGTTGGAGGAACTTTCCTCCTGTTGAAGATAATACTCTAGTCGCACCTGGAAAGTGTACCTAGTATTTCCCATGATTTGAGGCTCGTGCCTTCTAGTGATTAAACACAGAAAGAAGTTAATGGCTGGCATTTGCCCAGGAGCTCCATAGTAAAGCTCTGCCATATTAAAGGCGCTATCAACACTTACGTC
>RGUK01000598.1 GCA_010027825.1 bacterium | reverse complement strand
CACGCAAGAGGGCGGCGGCAGCGGACGCTACGAGGCATTCCTCGAGCGCGACCTGGGCCAGCTACAGGCGCTGGCCGAAGCGCAACAGGTCATCGCGGCCAAGAAGGACCCGGTCACTGAAATCAGCTACGAGACCGACGAGCAGGTAGAGCCGCTGTGCGTCACTCTCCGGCCTGGCCAGATTCAGACCATAGCCAACACGCCGCGCGGCGTATCGTCGTCGTCGTACCTGATACATGACGTGCAGGTCACGGACGTGGCCGGTTTGTACCTGCGCTTCCGCGTCCGCGCCATCACCGGCACGAGCATCGTCGGCGTGCAGGAGTATTGGCGGGCGCTGGCCGGCATGGGCGGTTCGGTTTCCACCATCAGCGGCACCAGCGGCGGCACCAGCAGCACCAGCACGCCAACGGCACCGGACAACGTCACGGGCGTCACGGCGACCAGTGAGTTTGCCGACGAGACGACGCTGCGGATCAAGCTGTTTTTTACCGCGCCATCGCCGCTCGGCGACTTCGTCGGCGTGCATGTCTGGGAGGAGCCGGTAGACCAAAGCACCGGCGGCGCCTTGCCGCTCAACTTCTCCGCGACCCTGGGCGGCACGCGCAACCTGGGTGGCACCTTTGCCCCGATTGACCGGGGCTACCACCTTACCAGTCCCGCAACGATATACATCCCGCGCCCGACGCAAGTCGAGACAAAGCGGTTTTATCTGGCCAGTTACAGCGAGACGGCCGAATCCGAGCTCGTCCGCGCGGGCAACACCAACGCAACGCCCAACGTGACCATCGCTGTCGGCGACACGGTCTATCAGTCCGGCGAAGAGTACGCGCGACTGGTGACCGGCGTAAGCGTGACCGTGCAGTACGACGATTCGCAGGTTGCGTCGCCGAAGTACCGGCTGGTGTTTGCCTGGACCGCGCCAGCGTCGCCTCCGGCTGCCTGGCAGCGCGAGTTCGGCGGCGTGCAGATCGTTTATGAGTACGCCGACGGCAACCGGGCGCAGGGCCCAGCACTGGCCGTCAACGAGACGACGGCACGCAGCGATTGGTACGACCTTTTTGTTGGTTCGTCGATCATTCGGTGCTGGTTTGTTTCGATGGACGCGAGCGAGAAGCCGCGATTAAATACCATTGTTACGGGCCTGACGCCGTCGGCCAATGCGACCGTCACTTGGCCGTTAGCGTCTCGTCCCGTGCTGACGCCCTACGCGGACAACGTGACCGGATTCAGCGCGACGAACGCCCGGTACGTCACCAACGCTCAGGGCCAAAAGGCGCTGCTGATCGACTTGGCCTGGACCCGGCCATCAGGTGCGGCGGCACTGGCGCGCTGGGGCGGCGCGGTCATATGGCTGCATCTGCCGAGCGGCGACAAGGTGCAGATGACCGGCGCGGAGACTGGCAGCGCCGTCACGATTGAATCC
>RGUK01000597.1 GCA_010027825.1 bacterium | reverse complement strand
GGATTCAATCGTGACGGCGCTGCCAGTCTCCGCGCCGGTCATCTGCACCTTGTCGCCGCTCGGCAGATGCAGCCATATGACCGCGCCGCCCCAGCGCGCTAGCGCCGCCGCGCCGGTTGGCGGGGTCCATGCGAGGTCGATCAGGAGCGCCTTTTGACCTTGCGCATTGGTCACGTAACGGGCGTTGGTCGCCGTGAAACCCGTCACGTTGTCGGCGTAGGGCGTCAGGACGGGCCGCGACGCCAACGGCCAGGTCACAGTCGCCACGCTTGAAGGGGTCAGCCCACTGACGATGGTGTTGACGCGAGGCTCTTCGCTTGCGTCCATCGAAACAAACCACACGCGGATTGGATTCGTTCCGACAAACAGGTCGAACCAATCGGACCGGGCCGAGGTCTCGTTGACGTTGAGCGCGGGCCCGTTGGCCCGTTGGCCGTCGGCGTATTCGTAGACAATCTGGACGCCACCAAATAGGCGTTGCCACGCGGCCGGCGCGTCGGCTGGTGCGGTCCACGCAAACGCTAGCCGGTACTTCGGAGAGGCTACCTGTGAATCGTCGTACTCGACGGTCGCTGAAACGTTGCGGACCAGTCGCGCGTACTCTTCTCCGGACTGGTACACCGTGTCGCCGACAGCGATGGTAACGTTGGGCGTCGCGTTGGTGTTGCCCGCGCGGACCAGCTCGGCTTCGGCCGTCTCCGAGTAGCTGGCCAGGTAGAAGCGCTTCGTTTCTGCTTGCGTCGGGCGCGGGATGTAAATGGTCGCGGGCGAGGCTAGATGGTAGCCCCGGTCAATCGGGGCGAACGTGCCGCCCAGGTTGCGCGTGCCGCCCAGCGTTGCCGTCGAATTGAGCGGTACGGCGCTGCCGGTCGACTGGTCTACCGGCTCCTCCCAGACGTGAACGCCGACAAAGTCGCCGAGGGGCGATGGCGCGGTGAAAAACAGCTTCACCCGCAGCGTCGTTTCGTCGGCAAACTCACTGGTCGCCGAGACGCCGGTCACGTTGTCTGGTGCCGTCGGCGTGCTCGTGCTGTTGCTGCCGCCGCTGGTGCCGCTGATAGTCGTTACTGCCCCGCCCATGCCGGCCAGTGCACGCCAGTACTCCTGCACGCCAACGATACTCGTGCCGGTGATGGCGCGGACGCGGAAGCGCAGATAAAGCCCGGCCACGTCGGTGACCTGCACGTCATGGATGAGATACGACGACGACGAAACACCGCGCGGCGTGTTGGCAATCGTCTGGATCTGGCCAGGCCGCAACGTGACGCAGAGCGGCTCTACCTGCTCGTCCGTCTCGTAACTAATTTCAGTGACGGCGTCCTTCTTCGCCGCGATGACCTGTTGCGCTTCGGCCAGCGCCTGTAGCTGGCCCAGGTCGCGCTCGAGGAATGCCTCGTAGCGTCCGCTGCCGCCGCCCTCTTGCGTG
>RGUK01000596.1 GCA_010027825.1 bacterium | reverse complement strand
GGGGGGTCTAAAATTTTGTTTGGGAAATGTTTGGGGTGAGCTAGCCGCGCTTACCGGACCAAGGGGACCCATGCGTTTCAAACTGTTCGGACACAATAAAAAAATCTACTAAACTTTATTAAGAATGTTATCCACATCTTATCCACAAAAGAAATCTTGCATTCCATCTGTTCTACCCCTTGACACCAGCCCACCCCATGCTACAGTACTCCCATGTCAACCATCACCACCGACCGTCTGACCCTGATCCGCGAACTCGCCAACGCCGTCTGCTCCGTCACCTTCACCAAGTTGAACGGGGAGAGGGTGACGCGCCTTGTGTCCCTCAACCCCACCGTGTCCCCCCTGTCCATGTCCGACCGCGTTCGCGCGACCCTCAAGGAGGAGGTCGCAGGAGCCGACCTTCAGAGCCCCCGCGCGTCCATCGTGGCGTGGGATGTGCAGGGCAAGCACCTGATCTCCTTCTACGCCGAGCGCGTGAGTGTGTTCTACCCCATCCTCACCATCGACTGATCCTGTGGGGGGGCTTCGGCCCCCCTTCCCCTCCCCCATCACCAAGGAACCAACACCATGTGCAACCCCCCCACCTTCCGCGTGACCGCCAACGACGAACAATGGGTGCTGACTGCATCCATCGACTGCCTCACTTGCCGGGGCAGCGGGGAAATCCGTGAGTCGCACGGGGAAACGCTCCCCTGCGGCTGCGCGTTCGAAGACGCATCACCCGAAGTGGTCGATGCCATCGACCGGGGCGAGGCATTCACCATCGAACCCAACCCGCGCTGGGTCGCGTTCGTGGATCAGATGTACCGCGCCTTGCGTGGCGAGTGATCCCCAAGGCCGGGGTCAAGAAATCTTCGGATTCCTCTTGACCCCGGCCAGTCCCGTGCTACAATCCCCCAAGTCGAGCGCGTTGCTCGACAACATCACCCCTGACAAGGAATCATCACCAATGAAGACCGCTGAAATCGAATCGCTGTTCGCCTTGATGACCGAATGCCGTACTGGAGCCATCACCAAGATCATGGCAGAACAAGACTGCGACTACCTGACCGCAGCGATCAAGTACGATGGGTCGATGGCCCCCACCGTGACCGACCGCGAGAAGTTCAAGATGATCGGCTTTGACTTCCCCGCCGACTACATCCCGGCCACCGATGACGAGGCCACGCTCTTCAACGAGCGCGTCATGGCAGCGTATGCCATGTGGGGTGACAAGGTGGTTGCCTACGAACACTTCTCTCCCCGTGATCTCTCATCGGTCTTGCAGAAGATCATGCAGGACACCGTGCGCCTCGTCCCCCCGACGAAGGACTGCACCCAGTACATCGACCTCCTGAACGCCAAGCCGTAACCCACCGAACAATGGTGATGCCCCCGATGATCGAAAGATCACGGGGGTTTTTTTGTTTTTGTACTTGACAAACT
>RGUK01000595.1 GCA_010027825.1 bacterium | reverse complement strand
CACTACTTAGATGTTTCAGTTCATGCCGTTCGCCTCGTTACCCTATGTATTCAGATAACGATTCCTGGAGTCTGTCCAGGCGGGTTGCCCCATTCGGAAATTCTCGGATCATAGCTTAGTTGACAGCTCCCCGAGACTTACAGCAGTCTCTCACTTCCTTCATCGCCTCTTGATGCCATGGCATCCACCAAATGCCCTTTTCAATTATCTACAAATTTAATTCACTCAATGAATTTGCATTCTCTTAGGACATTTACTTGCATTTCAAAGATCAAAGCTTTCTTTTAATCTCGCACTCACTTTATACGCAATGACTTGTATCTGAAAAAAAGATACCTGAGGATGAGGTTTTTGTAACACCTTATAGGCTGCTCCGAAGAGCACTTATTCTCCCTCGAAAGGAGGTGATCCAGCCGCACGTTCTCGTACAGCTACCTTGTTACGACTTCACCCCAATCACCCTCCTCACCTTCATCGACCGCCTCCTTAACGGTTAGCTAAATCGATTTCGGGTGCGAACGGCTTTCGTGGTGTGACGGGCGGTGTGTACAAGGTCCGAGAACGTATTCACCGCGTCGTTCTGATACGCGATTACTAGCGATTTCAACTTCATGTAGTCGAGTTGCAGACTACAATCTGAACTTAGACGAATTTTCAGGGATTAGCTCCACCTCGCGGTCTTGCATCCCTCTGTTCTTCGCCATTGTAACACGTGTGTTGCCCTGGGTATAAGGGCCATGAGGACTTGACGTCATCCCCACCTTCCTCCTTGTTTCCAAGGCAGTCCCACTAGAGTGCCACCGAAGTAGGCAACTAATGGCAAGGGTTGCGCTCGTTCAAGGACTTAACCCGACGTCTCACGACACGAGCTGACGACAGCCATGCAGCACCTGTGTAACCGTCTGTATTGCTACAGAACCCAGTATTTCTACCAGTGGCAGTTACATGTCAAACCCAGGTAAGGTTCCTCGCGTAGTGTCGAATTAAACCACATGTTCCACCGCTTGTGCGGACCCCCGTCAATTCCTTTGAGTTTTAATCTTGCGACCGTAATTCCCAGGCGGATCACTTAACGCGTTCGCGTTTGCTACGACACAGACCCGGCTAAGCCGAACCCACATCTAGTGATCATCGTTTACGGCGTGGACTACCAGGGTATCTAATCCTGTTTGCTCCCCACGCTTTCGCGCTTTAGCGTCAGTTACAAGCCAAGAAGCCGCCTTCGCAACCGGTGTTCCTGTCGAGATCTACGCATTTTACCGCTACTCCGACAATTCCACTTCTCTCTCTTGTACTCTAGCTTGCCAGTTTCACCTGCCTTTACCCAGTTAAGCTGGGTGCTTTAACAGTTGACTTAACAAACCGCCTACACGCTCTTTACGCCCAGTGATTCCGAATAACGCTTGCACCCTTCGTATTACCGCGGCTGCTGGCACGAAG
>RGUK01000594.1 GCA_010027825.1 bacterium | reverse complement strand
ACCAGACGAGTTCTGGAGGCATTCTTTGTTACAGGCAAGGGGTTTGAATACTCTACCGTATGTATCCGAGGCGCAGGCGAGCCGATTACTGGGTTTGGTGGTACGAGTTCTGGCCCTATCCCCCTGATTGGCCTAATCGACAAGCTGGTGGGTATCTTTACTGCTCGTGAAGGAAGGTCCATGCGTCCCGTGGACGCCATGGATGTGCTTTGTGCAATCGGTGAGATGGTTGTTGCGGGAAATGTCCGCCGTAGCGCCATCATCATTCTTGGAGACCCTTTCGACAAGGAATACCTCAAGTCCAAGCGATGGGATTTGGGCCCCATTCCCACGCAACGAGCCATGGCAAACCTGTCTGTGGTTTGCGACGACGTCGAAGACTTGCACCCCTTGTTCTGGAAGACGTATGAGCAGGGGGAACCGTTTGGTATTGTAAATCGCTCCAACATCCAGAACTTTGCTCGAATGGGCGAAAAGCGCAAGGACACCGCCTCTCTGGTTAATCCATGCGCTGAAGCTACCCTTGAGGATGGCGAGCCCTGTAACTTGCAGGAATTGGCTATGCCAAACCTTCAATCCGTAGAAGAGTTTGAAGAAGCAGCTCGCCTTATGCACCGCTGGGGTAAGCGGGTGACGATGGAAAAGTACCACCACGAGAAGTCTGAAGCGGTAGTTAAACGCAATAGACGAATTGGTACAGGTATTACCGGCTGCCTCCAAAGCCCCTTGTTTAATCCGGACACCTTGGATAGGGTTTACGCAGCAATTCAGGACGAAAACAAAAAGTACAGCAAAGAACTAGGGATTCCAGAAAGCATCCGCACCACAGTGGTCAAGCCCTCCGGAACAATCTCCAAGGTTTTTGACATGGCCGGTTACGAGGGAATCCATGCGGCGTACAGCCGACATTACATCCAAAGGGTGAGGTTCTCTGCTGCCGACCCCCTTGTCCCTCTTCTTGCTGCTGCTGGACACAAGATTGAACCAGTCGTCCGTTTCGACGGAACCCTCGACCACAACACCGTGGTGGTGGATTTTTACGAGAAAGCCCCCGAAGGAGCACCGGTCGCAGACGAAAACTGGGATACTTGGAAGCAGTTAGACATTTTGAAAATGGCCCAAAAACATTGGGCAGACCAATCCGTTAGCGTTACTGTGTATTACCGCAAAGAGGAAATCAACCAGCTTAAGGAATGGCTCGCCAATAATCTCAAATACTTGAAAACAATCAGCTTTTTGTGTCATTCTGACCACGGCTTTAAGCAAGCGCCCAAGGAAACTATCTCTAAGGAGGAGTACGAGAAGCTTTCAGAAAAGGTGCAGCCAGTTCAGATTGATATGGTGGCTTCAGATGACTTTGAGCTCCAAGGTACTGAGTGTGAAGGCGGGGCTTGCCCAATTAAATAAAGTATGATATAAAATAAGCGGTAGACCAATTTT
>RGUK01000593.1 GCA_010027825.1 bacterium | reverse complement strand
GATGTTTGTCACCAATCGCTTGTAACCAGGCGAATTAGGCCCGCCCGCTGCCGTCACCACTTCCCTAATCGCCTCTTTGTCATTGTTTCGCATGGCATCAAATAATCGCACGGCATTCATGTCTACGGTTTGCGACCACTGATTTTGAAAGTCTCGCGCTGATATGGGATCTTTGGTTCGATTAAATGCGTTTTGCACGCCTTGATTGAACAAGTCCGTGGCTGTCGCTAATGAACGATTGATGCGTGCGGTATGTTTGACTGCGGGCGCTGTCCAATTCGTTGTTCCGGCAACTTCACCCGCAATATTTCGTGCTGCATCCGTGCCCGCCAATCCTGATGACTGCGCCAGTCTTGCGGTCTGCAGCGCCATGAAATGCCCAATTTTATTTAAATTCGTCGCATTGTCCGTGGTAAATGGCACCACTGCATAATTACCACTCAACGCCCCAATAAATTGTGCGCCACGGCCTAAAATAACATCATCAGCTAGCTTGATAATTTCATTGTTATTGAACGTTTGGTCTGACACTGTTTGTGCAGCATTTGCTGCGTTCATACGTATTTGATCTGCCGCTTGATACGTTGCTTGTGTTTCGCCTGGACGCATACGTGCTACCGGCGTAGTTTCTTGTCCTGGTCTTTGTACGTCTGGCGGTCGCACCACACCCACTTGCACGCCTTGTTGCATTCCAGGCTGCATCATCGGCGGCTGCATCGGCGGAGGCAGCGTTGCACCTGGTAGTTGTCCTGCGGTCGGCGTTTCTGTTACAACACGTTGCCCCACAAAACGTCCGTTGGCATCAAACACGTTGACAATCGGACGATTTTCCACATCCACTTGGCCTGTCGGCACTTCTCGTGCGCTTGGTGGTAATTGCGCGGTGACCATGGGTTGTTGTGCCACTTGAACTGTCGGCACTTCGCCTGCAATCGATGGCCGTGTTGTCGTTTGGAATGTCGCTGCGCCCGTGCCGATGGTTCCTATCTGTGGCGCAAATGCTTGTTGTTGCGTTTGCGGTGACAGCAATGAATTAGCCCCTGAAATAGCCAACGATGGCAAATCTGCGCCAGGCGGCAATACTTTAAGCGTGTTTTTGTATGCCTCGGTCAACCGATGTAATTGCGGATTGTTGGGGTTTTCTGCGCGTAATTGATCTAATTCGGCCATATAAGCGCGTGGATCTTTGACCCCTAACCGACCCATGATGGCCAATCGTGATGCAATCATGGTGCGCTGATCTTGGGTTAGATTCTGCGCGGCTTGTGCGGCTGCGGTTTGATTGGTATCTAAAGTTGTCAACTGTTGTACTAATGCTGGCCCTGTCAGTGGTGCAATCCGCGGCACCAATTGATTTAATCTTTCGATGTCCATGCGGCCTTCAGGCGTTTGAAACAACGCCGGATCACGCATCAATTCCTGAATGCGTGCGCGTTCCTG
>RGUK01000592.1 GCA_010027825.1 bacterium | reverse complement strand
GATTAGGTTCAAGCAAGCAGAGCCTGCATACGTGCTCTCGGCAGCATAGACCGTATCAGCACCTGATACCATCAACACCGCACCCACCAGGAGCGCGGCTAGGACGCCTGTTTTTCTCGTATTCATAAAAACCTCTCTATTTATTTCCCTGTATTCCCGTCTGGCAGGGAGCCAGACACAAACCGCTGTGTATTGTACACACAGCACACACCGAAGCAAAAAAGGCCTTAAAAAGCCGCTTTTCTAGCTTCTTACTCAATCCACGCTTCTACCGGGCGCAAGAAAGGCTTTCTGACTTGGAAGAGCGCAGGGGCTGCCCGCGAGGTTAGGCCTGCCTGACGCTGCGAAGTAACCCAGGTGTATAAAAGCGCATCACCGCTCTCAGAAAGGTCAATTTTCAGATATTTGCCATCTCTGCGAATTGCATTGGCCGTTTCAAAAATGTTTTCATAGATAAAAAAGCGCCAGTCCTCGTAAGCCCCTGTTGCATCAAGTACGCCATACCCTTCGCTGTTGGTACCGCGTCCTTCTGCCGCCGTCGTGAGGGTAATGCAGTCAGGCATATCTGCAAATGGTAACCCATGCTCGAGAGCCTCGGCCACCCGGTCTTTGCACGCGGGGTGCTCTTGCCACCACCACAACTCATCCATGCCCTCTTGAACCAACTTGCAGCAATACCCCTGGTCTTGATGCCCGCGGATCATTTTTCTCAACCCACGGCTGGCAAGATAGCTTGCTACCTCTTCAATGTTTGCCTTGAAGCCGGCACCATCGCGCCGACCGTTCAACAGCCACTGCGGCTGGGGCACGCCAAAAACATCACTAAAGTCTAACACAGAAGAAGAGACGAACGGAGGCACGGTAGCCCCACAATCTGATCTTCCCGTAACATCACTCCACTGAAAGCCTTGTCCCGTGTAGTGCTCCTTGCGATCTTCATCATCAATCGCACCGTCACGAGAGCGTACGGCCAATAAATGCGGCTCACCAGGCAACCTGTCATAGCGAACGTCACCCGCCGCGGCTAAAAAGGCAGCCGGTTGATAAAATGGCTCTACGCCGCCATGGCAGCATTGGATAAAAACAGGCGACTGGGCTGCATCAACCTGCACGCCCAAAAAGAGCGCAAGCGGCATCAGTTTGCAGGCTGTTGCAAACAAATTGTATATCGTTTTTCCATCGTCTTTTCCAAATTTCTTATGCAATTCGCGCAGGAAACCACACTCTTGCGTCTGACCAACGCTTTCGTGATTACCTCGGACAAGGTGAACGTTTGCCCAGTTTGCTAGCTTCAAGCGCGTCACCAGATAGAGTACTTCACTGCCGTAAGCACCACGGTCAACAAAGTCACCCAGAAACACGATATGCACGTCGGGGGCAAGCTTGAAATCATTATTCAAAAGGCCCTGACAGACCATGCTCATCAGATTGCGCAAGAGG
>RGUK01000591.1 GCA_010027825.1 bacterium | reverse complement strand
AGCAATGGAAGTTGCCGGAATACCTGGCGGCAAGAACCGACTCGGCTGACCACCAGGTGTCATGCGGCGCTGAACGCCACGAGCCAATCGGGTTTGCAACAACGGCGCAGTCAGAGACCCCATCGTTGAGCCAATAACATCTTGCATAGTCTTTTGGCCTTCAGCAGGCGCTTTGCCTGTTGATTCGGCGCGGGAGCGAATACGCAGGTCTCGCCCCAACCGGCCAAGCTCATCAAGTTCACCGCCTATGCGACGCACGCCTTCTTTCCGAGCGCCCAACAAATTACCCAATCGCTCTAGGCTAATGTTGCCTTGCGTGATTCCACCAGACCGCATCAGGTCTTCTAGCACCACCGTATTACGGTAGAGCGGGCGGATACGATTCAGTTCAGCGGCAACTTGAGGATGGTTGCGAGCAATAGAATCATCAATAGTATCAATGAGTTCGTAGATACGGTGTGCGTCTGAACGATCGCTTGCAGATCGAGCGGCAGACATCAAATCATTCCGAATAGTTTGCAGCGCATCACCCTGAATAGAAAATGTTTGGGGGCGAGAGCCAGGCACTTGAATCAACTGTTGATAGTTTCCGAGGATGTTATCCACCGTCTTGCGGACGTTAGCCAGAGAGGTAGACGGAGGCAAAAATTGCTCAAACTGAGAAATTTGTTGAAGAGCTTGAACGGCAGGCTGATCAATAGTGAATTGCTGACCTTGATACACTCGATCAAAGTCTTTGCCCAATTCATTCAGACGACCACGGATAAACTTGTCATCAATCTCGGCCGCTTCTTTGCCGGTTGTTTTGCTGGCAAGTTTGTTAGCAAGTGATTGATTCTCTTGACGGTATCCAAGAGCGCCTACAGCGCCAACGGGTTCATCCTGACGCACTTGGGCCGGACGCAACTTGAAGCCGAGCTTCTCTGCTTGCTTAGCGGCAGCAGCCGAAGTCTGAGACGGAACGCCAAGCAGACCACGAGATACTCCAGGCAGGGCGGTAGCCATAGGGCCAAGCACTTCACCAGCAGTCTGGAAACCTTTGTACTGTTCAGCAGGAGGATTGATGCCCACTTTGCCAAGACCCTTCTGCACTTCCGATACAGTCGGAAAAAGAGTCTCTCTGCCTGCCAATTGGTCACGCTCACCCTTCTGTCGAGTGCCGAGCATTTCGGGAACAGTGTAGGCGGCAAACTTTTCTAGCTCACCTGGTGCGCCAGCGATGCCAGTCCCCGCGCCGTATAAAGCAGCGCCCATGCGTCCACCCACTTCTTTCAAGGTAGAAGTAGGCTCTGTGCCGAAGTCCGGCAAATCAGTTTGCGGAACTAAGTTTGCTGGCAGATCAGTTGAAGGAACCGGCATTACTTGTACTCCCATTGACCATTGCGGAACACAATCGGCTTACCAGACTTTGACATTGCTTCCTGACCTTCTTGCGGGCCA
>RGUK01000590.1 GCA_010027825.1 bacterium | reverse complement strand
CTTGTCTCGACCTCCGCTACGCCTTCGCCAATTGCGGTGGTGATCCCGAATCCTGCGGCCGCCACGACGGTCACAGCAAAGCTGGTTTCGTTCGATGTCAATGGCCGCACGAATACCGAAGTGGCCGGGACGCCGCAGAACACGCTGTCGATTGGCAGCGCAGCGGGGACGCTGGACCTGCGGAAGTACCTCCCCGCGTCAAGCGACCTGTTCACCATCAGCGGCGGAAAGATCATCGTCGCCGCGTCACAAATCACCGAAACGGCGATTGCCAGCGGCGCTATCAGCACCCCGAAGCTACAGGCCAACGCCATCACGTCCAACGAGATCGCAGCCAATGCGGTCATAGCCGGGAAGATCGCGACGAACGCCGTCACGGCCACGACTATCCTGGCCGGGGCGGTTACTACGGCCAAGCTAGACACGACCGAAATCAGCGTGGGCGGCGGCGGCAGCAAGCCCGGCAAGTTTGGCGTTTACAACGCGAGCGGATCACAGATCGGGTTTATCGGCGTCGAGTCTGGCAACGAGGGCGGTTGGCTGAAGACGCTGTCGGTGGGCGGCACGAGCTACGCCTGGTGGCGCCTGGTGTCATTCAGATAGGCAATACGTTGTCGTCTGGGACAAAGTTTTTTGTCAACGGGTCATTTGGTTCCAACACCACCATGAACCTGTACGACTCAAACGCCGCGGAGCGTTTTCGCCTTACGGCGGCGACAACAGGCGGAGTGCTGAGAGTTTATGGTTCCAGTACATCCTTTGCGTCGTTTGCGTCTGACGGCGTCTCGCTGTTGTCCGGTGGTGTGTTCTCAATTGGGTCATCAACCGGCACCACCGCCTCCACCAGCGTCCTGACCGGCCTGACGGTAACCAGCGTGAACGCGCTTGGCTCGTTGACTGTGACGACCGCGAACATCAACTACTTGGACGCGCCGGCCAGCGTGAACGCGGTCACTGGCGTGAACACGACGCTAGTGTCGGCCATTACGGGCGTGACGACAACCAGCGTCACGTTGCAGTACTTGGACCACGGCAGCAACCCGAAAACGCAAAGCGTTATCACGTCGGTAAGCAGCACGACGACTAGCGTGTTTTCGTTTTCGTCGTTGGTTACCACGACGCTCACCCGCAACAGCAGCACACTGGTTAGCAACGTGTCGGCCAGCGTGAACAGCATCGGCAGCGCGTCGGGTGTGACCTCAGCCACGCTTGGATTCACCGGCGGCATCCGCACGTCATAATAGCTTTATGGACACCATCCAACTAACCAAACAACAGCAGGCGCGTTTGAACCAGTGCGTTTTGGAGATCAACGCCAACCGGGCGAAGATTGCGCCGCTACAGGACATCGAGAAGGCGCTGCAGATGACTGTGCAGATGGTCCTGCAGACTATTCTGGAGGCGCACGACGTTGACCCGGCTGCTTCGTACCAGATGAAC
>RGUK01000060.1 GCA_010027825.1 bacterium | reverse complement strand
TCGCTGTGAATCGGTCCCGCTGCTGCGAGGTCGGCGAACGTTCGCGGCGAGCGAAGCAGTGCAACCCCGTGGCCGGTGGCGGGCGCGTCGAGTACGACAGTGCCAAAGCTGGGGCTGTTATGCTCCCGTGTGCAGACCGCAACGAAAGAAGGGACCAAGTGGCGGCTATTGCTAGCCTGCCAGGCACGTATCTTATCCCACCTGGGGGCTCTTCTGCGCGCGGCTGCTTGGGATTTGTCAACGCAGCTTTTGAATTAAAAGAACAGATCGAGCGGGGAGAACTCCCGTGTCCGGACGAAATTTATATTACCTTTGGCAGCAGTGGCAGCGTTACAGGCCTCCTTTTTGGTCTGAAACTTGCCGGCCTGCCATGTCACGTAACTGCCTCCTGTGTGGTGCCAGATGCGGAAAAAACAGCATTCAGCCAAGATATTGTGGGCTTGTTTGGCAAGATCAAAAAACTACTCCGCCCCCATCTGCCCGAAGTTGAGCTCCTAGAGGTAACAGTTGACGATGTAACCATTGACTGGGACCATTACAATGAAGAATATGCACGCATATCAGGGGAGCAAGCAGATGCCATGCGTTTATTAAAGTTGACATCAGGCATCAGCGTAGATGGCACCTATGCAGGAAAAACATTTACAGCCCTCTGCGACCATGTGAAAGCCAACCCAGCGCTGCGAACAAAAAAAATACTCTTCTGGAACACATTTTTCAGCGGCTTGCCAACTGATGTTTCGCCAGAAATATTTAGCGCTTTGCAAAAAAATTACGCGACCCTGTTACCAAAAGAACTCTATCCGTATTTTGATGGGTCAAAGACAATCTCACACCTCGACCAAGGATTTTAGAACGTGAGCGACAACAAGATACTGGTAGGATCACACATTTCAAGCGCAGGGGGCCTGCACAAAGCAATTGAGCGGGGTACTTCTATTGGTGCTACAGCCATACAACTTTTTACCCGCAGTAATCGCCAGTGGTCAAATAAGCCAATCGCCCCTGACGAAGCCGCGCTGTTCAAGGCGACAAGGAAAAACTCCCCCATTCAGGAAATTGTGGTACATGCGCCGTACTTAATTAATCTGGGCTCAACCAAGCCCTATGTTGCTAAAAAGTCCCTCGCTGAGCTGATTGTCGAAATTAATCGGTGCGCACAGTTAGGCATTAGCTACCTCGTGCTCCATCCCGGTTCCCATTTAGACGGGCCGGTCGATGTATGCCTAGAACAAATCGCGACGCATCTTGATACGGCGCTTGAGCAAACCGATAACAGCGTCATGGTCGTGCTTGAAACTATGGCAGGGCAAGGGTCAACAGTAGGCAACACCTTTGAACAGCTCGCCCACATTCGCTCACGCTGCACACATAAGCGGCGCATCGGCTATTGCATAGACACATGCCATATTTTCTGCGCGGGCTATGACATCAGCACACCGGAAGGGTGGGACAAAACTATACAAAAAATCGATGCTACCTTGGGGCTAGCGCACGTAAAAGCGTTTCATGTGAACGACTCTATGACCCCGTGTGGATCGCGAAAAGACCGCCATGCCCCTCTGGGCGAAGGGACTATACCTCTTGCCACCTTTGAGCGCATGATCCAGGATAAACAGCTTGCTCATATCCCAAAATTATTAGAAACTCCTTCCGACCCAGAGATGCATCTCTGGGCAAAGGAGATTGGGATGCTCAAGAACTTTGCAAAATAAGAAGCAGCAAAGCTACCCTCCAACTTTTGACTGCCGCCCTACAAAAAAGGAGTGCCATGCGGTATTGTGCGTTGTTTGGTGTGTTGTTGTTCGTTGCTGGTTGTTCATTTTTTAAACCGAAACAAGAAATCGTGCCTGCATTAAAAACACTTCTTGATGACATCAAGCTCTACAAGCTGGAGCATCCGACTACGCTGCATGCGGGCAATTTGTATGAACATTTGATGTGGACACACTATGCGGCGGCGCGACTCTTCAAAGAACAATCGCCCTGGGTCGACCAATTCCCTTTTTCTGAGCGAGATAAACAATTAGTAATGCTTGCAGCACTGCTTCACGATGTTGGCAAGGCAGGGCGCATTGAACTGTTTAACGGCACCCATGGCAAGCTCACCTACACGCCAGTAACTGACAACAGCGGTAAAGTGATACGCATTCTCTATGGCCACGACCACAAAGAACACGTGCTGGCAGGCTTTGAATATGTGGCTGAAGCGTTCTATCCATATGGCCAGCAGCGCCAGTATATTTTGTCACGTGCCATCCCTTTTAGTTTGCAACCGATTTTTACGCAGCTAAAAATATCGCTCGAGGAGCAAAAGACCATTGCGGTGATGGTTGGTATGCATTACGACTTTGGCATGATGGTGAACAGAGGCATGAGCAATGAAGAATATATAAGCCGCTTGCGCCAGTATGCAGAAAAAGTACAACTTCCAGTCTTGACTGAAAAAATCTTGCGCATGTGCGTATTAGTTCATGTTGCGGATCTCATGGCCCTCAATTATGTCGCACCGGAACCAACCTGGCTCTTCCCACACCCTGAAGACTATAAAGCAGTGCGCACTATCGAACCAAGCGCCTACGAACGCTTTGGTTACAACACAGACAAGCCCCTCAAAGTTTTTAATGCGCTACTTGCTTGTTTTCATCATCTGTGCAACACCTAACCCCCCGCAAGGCATCATGCTTTCACACCTCTTTCTCTGTAGCATACTGTCATTCGCTGCCACTCACGCGGCAGAGCAGACGGGTTATTGGCAGCTGTATGAAGTCGATTCAAACTTGTCACCCTACCAACCATCAGAACCAAGGCCAAAATTGGAGCAACAGAAAAACAGGGGGCTTGCTCTGGCAGACAAGTTCATCAATGACTTCATTTCGCCCAACACTGAAGAACACCAAAGGAGTCGGATTGCTTTTTGCACCCCTAACGCACGGACCTATGCGGATTCGCACTTAGAGCGCATGGGCACGAACGCGGAAGTGACGTGCTACGACCTATGCAAGCACCTTTGTCCAATGACAGCGCATGCAAAAAAGCTGTGTGGGGACTTCGAGACGGTCATGGAAAACGCAGAAATAACCGCCGCCAACGAAGCGGTGGAGGGGAGAAGCGCTGATCTTATAAAAGTAACCAACTACGTCTATTGGACAAGCGAAGCGGGAATTTGCAAAGCACAAGAAATTGTCATCATGGTAGAACATGCGGCAATTAGAAAAATCGCTAAAGGGCTTGATGATGCTTGCGCTGGCCCTACAAAGTTGGTGGGCACCTATTACATGCTCTGCCTACTCAGAGCCGCTCTCAATCAAGTTACCCAGATATCTCTCAACAAAATCGGCCCCTGCCATGAGTGTGTAACCTGTTGTTGGGGATCGAACGGACACTGGGACTTTTCTTATGTTGAACGTAGTTTTTGCTGCGCACCATGTTTTTGCGCTTGCATCTGGGGAAATAAGGCGTGTGAAGCAAGCGGGGGATACAAGTGCTGCAGTGCGCTGTTGGAAGCCTGTCTGTATTGCACAGGGGGAGGGAGATGAGAGTCACTGCATTTAAAAACAAAAAAGGAGCGAGGACCAAATGTTGTGTTATCTCCTAATTTTTTGCCTGCTTGGCAACACAGCGCTGCAAGCTGCAGCTGAGGGTAACAGAGAATATACCGCATCGGCAGTGCCTCCCGCGTATACTGCCACAGGCCCAACGGCACCATCGTTTGGAGATATAAAAAACACCTATCAAGTAGCCAGCACTCTCTTGAAAAACTTAGGCGTATTTTATTATACAGGAGACTGCAAGAGTTTTTGGCGAGCATGGTGTTTTAGTTCTAATCCGATCTTATCCGAGAAGCAAACCCTTCGTCCGTGGGGTCATAGTTCGGCTTTTTCCTACTCCTACCGTCCCCTAGCCAATTTTGAAACCCTAAAAGACAGCATCGACGAATGTTATGATACATTAAAATCCATCAGGGGTGGTGCCGAAGAGAGGTTTTTCACCGCCTATATGCATAGCTCCCGGGCAAACCTTTATACCTCCTACCGGCAATCCTATCGATCTGATGATGCATTAGGAGAAAATATATACGAGTTGTACCTCACTATCAATTTGATCGAACTCACTAACCTCGTCAAGGAGATGCAAGGGGAACCTTGTCGCAATAACAGCGAAAGCAAGGAAGATGGTAGTGAAGCATCCAACTATCTTCTCCTCATCGCTGTCAAGAGTGTTTTTGACCAGGCTGACAGGCTGCGCCAGCAGACTCGATGCTCAGAAACGCTCTGTCGTCTATGTTGCGGTGGCAGCCATGCTCTAATATCTTGCATAAACCGGGAGCCTTGCGTGTGTTTTGGCCTCTGTTGCCTCTGGCCATTGCACCTGCTTTCTTGTTGCTGCGTTGAAACATGTGAAGCTTGCGACTTTGCTGGCAAAAAATGTAGTCACCATTCCGAGGCCTGATCCCTGAATTCAAACCAAAAAGGAGTAATCGAATAATGTTACATTATGCCCTAATTCTTTGCCTAGTCGGCAACATAAGACTGCAAGCTGCTACTGAATACCACCAGGTACCCCAGGACTGCCCCGAGGAGATGGCAATGCCATGCCCCCCTCCTCAACAGGCAATGATGAACCCATCGGCCACAGCGCCAACTAGCGAAGAGAAGCTCTCGCCTCAAGACATAGTTGATCTAGCCAACATTCTTGTAGACAGGCTGAAGGCGCTCGCATGCTCGAACAAAATTGTTTTTAGCAGTCAACCAGCTTTATCCAAATCTTGCGGAGGGGAGAAAGAGAGAGAGCTCCCGCCCCTGGAGAGTTTTTGGGCTACCAGGAAAAATATCCACAAATTATGCGCTCAAACCGAAGATGTAATACTAGTGTGGGTACCACAAGAGCAACGAAGTTTGAATCAAGCATTTTTGTCCACCTGCCTTGCTACACAAAACCATCGATTCTCTAAGGTGCGCGTACATAAATATCGATCAACCTATACTCTTGGCACCAACGTTACAGAACTACATGTTGAAATAGGCTGGCAGGCAATCCGTGAAAATTTCCAACCAGAACTAGCTGGTTCTCGATTGATCGAAGATCTAGATCAAGTCCTGAAAGAGCTTCTTTTCCTGCACTTTGAACTGGCTATAGTAAAAGCTGCATTTGACCGGGGCAGCGAGCTTTTGGGGCAGACACCTCGCTGCAGCACAACAGCTCGCCGCCTGTTATGCGCTGGAAGCTCTAGAGAAAACAGCTGCTATTGTCGGCCGGAGTGTTACGCTTTATACCCCCTGCACCTGCTCACCTGCTGCTGTGTTGAGGCATGTGACGAGTAGGTCAGCTCATGGTTTATCAGTGTTTCCTGGCCTATCTCCTGCTAGCAGCTACCCCGCTGCTAGCAGCTGACCCAGCATACTACACCAGACTAAGGACCGCTCCTAGTCCGGTCAGGCGGGAATGGCAGCAGCTCGGTAAGATAGACGAAGAAAGCGAGCAACAAAATGGAGATGCTTACGATATTCCTGTTGAAGAAACACCTACCGCAGAGGCTGAAAGCACCGTTTGCAACCAGGTACTTTGTTGTGCAGGGGCGGTATTTCACCTGATCACCTGTTGTGTGTTTTTAGATGACGAGGAAGAAGACACCCCTATTGTAAGACGAAGACGGTAAGAACCCACGCAGCAACACCAAGCGCCAAGAGCTTGATTACCACAAGGAACGGATAATATTGCAGTGCAAACCCTATGGCGAGCACCCCTGTAGCCACCGAGCACAATGCAGCAAAACTAAGCACTCGCCACTTTGACCAACCTCGTTTCTGGAGGTAAATGGCAAAGTGGTGAGGGCTGCCATTGTAAAACGGAATTCCTAGTCGCGTGCGGATAACAAAAAGCCCGAGAACCTCCACAAGTGGAATTGCCAAAACAAGGGCAGGAATAAAGAACATCTGCAACAACGGCAATGCATATTCTTGGTACAATCCACTCGTTGCAAGGGATGGGAAAAGGGGCGACCCCCAGGACAAAAACAACGGAATCGCGGCTAAAAAACCCCCGATGAACATTGATCCGGCATCACCTAAATAAATCTTTGCATGCGGCCGATTGTAGACCAAAAAACCTGCTGTTGCTCCTATAAATGCGGTAAGTAGCAAGCTAGCACCGTACGCTCCTTGCGCCAAGGCGCACACCAGAAAGATACCAGCGCTACACAGTGCTAGTGTGCCACACAAGCCGTCCATCACATCAACCAGATTGAAGGCATTAATTACGGTAAGCATCCAAAAGAGGGATGCTGCCATATTTGCAATCGTTGCCATAAAAAAAGGAGTTTTGAGTGAAAACTCCCCTTTTAAAAAACAGAGCGCAGCTATACACTGTCCAAAGAACTTTTGATGAGGCTTGAGCACTTTTAAGTCATCAATAAGCCCAACAAATAAAAGTAGTGTGGTCCCAAGCAGAAGCCAAAGCGCCATGTTATCAAATGGATAACAAAGGCCCAGGGTGGTAATGAACGGGATAAAAACGCCAACACCGCCTAAGTATGCAACTGGTTGCTTTTGATGCTTAAGTTTGCCGTCAGGCGCATCAACAAAACCGATTTTAAGCGCAGCTTTTATAACGATGGGCACAAGGTATAAACCAAGCAAAAAAGAAAAGCCGCCCGCAAAAACGTGACGAATAAGTAGCGCGTGCATAGGTTCTCCTTTTTGACAAGCACCGCTAAGATTATTCTCACTATACCCGTCACCCATCAAAATGCAAAACATCGTGGCGAATGCGCTTCCCTTATTTAATTTGTACAGTATAATACACGCTCAACACTGCATCTGCTTCCATCCCGTCGCACAGAGGCTCCTATGAAACTTTTTCCCGTTCTTTTTCTTTTGCTGTTTTCCCTCCCTCAGCCGTCACATGCAGAGGTGCTCGTTTCATGGTGGCATAAGCCGTCTAAAGGCAAGGTAGACAGAAGCAATCCTGCATTGTCTCATGTTAAAAGCGAATTCACATACCTAAACTCAGCACATCAGTCGGTTGCAAGCAAGGAATATGCTGCTCATATCGCGCACATTCTTAATGCTTTGAGCGCAAGCGATACGTTTTGCCGCTGGCTCTATACACTCCCCGGTCGGATGATCAAAGTGCAAAATGGGCGCACCCCATTAGTGCACGCGGTATATATGAAAATCATAAATGACTCACCATATGAAGTCACAGCGCATTTATGTTGTTTGGCTTATGTTGTGGACTCCAAAAAGAATTGCCTTAAATACCAACATGAAGCCAGGAGCAACATATTTACTTTTGCTCCATTTAAGGAAGTAATCGCGGCATACGATGTAGCTACCGTTGACATCGCACCAGTTCCTCAAGAAGACTACGATTGTCCCCTTCCTTCAAAGGACGTTCTACTTGGTATTACTGTTTCACGCGCAGCGCATGGCGACGATAGTTATCCATCAAGCGTTTCTGCCAGCGGTGATGAACACGATAGCGATCCAGACTTGAGCGAGGTGGAAGAAGGAAAAGGATTTGATCGGCACGTCGCTGAAAAGCTCGAAATCATTTCCGCTTGAGAGAAGCCTCATATGAAAATAATGCTATGCAGCCTGGGCATGTTAATCGGATGTCTAAACAGTCAACTCGAAGCTGCAGGAGGCAAAACTTGGTTTTGCTCCTATGAGGTCGATACAGTTGCTCTGATCCCAAGCGCTGCCTCTG
>RGUK01000589.1 GCA_010027825.1 bacterium | reverse complement strand
TGCGTGATTTTTTTATTGCAATGTATTTATTATTTGCTATTTAGTCATTTAGCTTTTACCTTTTAGCTATTGGCATGCCAAATAGAAAATAAAAAGAAAATTTATGTAAAAGAAAAAGGTTGCGAAGGTGCGCGGCACCATCTACCGTGTCCCCAGTTAATTGAATAAAAGAAAATGAAAAAGTACATCATTCAAGACGAGGATCTGTTCGCCCTACGCGCCTGCATGCGCATCCACTTGGAAGATATGATCGGCCTGCACAACAGCATTAAAGAAGAAGAGAACAGAGAATTTGTTAAAAATACAATTCAAGACTTAAAAGCAATTCTAGATCGAGCAAGCAATTTGCCCGAAATCTAAAAAGTAGCCGCGAAATAAAACTCGCGGCTTTTTTCTGGGAGGGGGGTAGGGGGGAGGGACCCCCCCTACCCCCCCCTCAGAAATTCTGAGCACGAAGCGTGCCAAGTTCAGGTTGGCACGATCCTTGCTCTCAGCAGTGCGGACGCTGTCCAGGGATCGAAAAAATCTGCACAAAAATTGTTGACGCATCGGCGTCCGCCCTGTAGGCTATTGCCACAATGAATAACGAATTCGAAGTTGGTATGGCGCAGGTCGGCTGCGAGGAGGTTTTCACCGAGGATTGCGGTCCCATCGGTGGCGACGACCTCGGCACCGAGGAGGACGGTCCCACATGCGACGATCTCGCACCGGATTGCTACGACGGTCCCGATGACGATTCCCACATGTATGCGGATGACGCATACTGACAACTTCCGTGCCAAGCGGCACGGATTTTTTTTTGGGAGGGGGGTAGGGGGAGGGAACCCCCCCTACCCCCCCTTCAGAAAATCCTAGCAAGTAACGTGCCAACAGTGATTTTCCAGGCGATTGGCACGAAACTTGTTTCTAGAAAAATCTGTGCAGAAGTATTGACCAAACACCAGATTCTCGATACCTTGTTTCCGACATGAAGAACAACGCTAACATGACAATCGGCAAGGTGTTCCGCTTCTCCTACGAGAAGGCGGACGGCGACGTGAAGAGCTACCGGATCATCGTTGACCGGATCGGTGAGGATCGTTTCTCTGGACGGTGCCTCGACACTGGACGGATTCTCAACAACCTGAAGTTCGCGAGCCTCGTTCGCTAACCCATAACAAACCCATGAGCTACACACTACATCCACTCAAGCGCCAAGAACTTGCGCAAGAACTCGCACACGAACAACCAATCGGCTTCACGGTTTACATCGACGGCAAACCTTGGAAGGACTTCGATGTCCGTGCAGTCGCCAGCAAGGTAGTTCGCACTCTCACTGCCAAAGGCAAGAGGGCTCAGGTCATCGAACGTTGGGTCTGAAAGCAGCTTCTGTGCCAACTAGCACAGAAATTTTTTCTGGGAGGGGGGTAGGGGGGAGGGACCCCCCCCTACCCCCCCCTCAGAAA
>RGUK01000588.1 GCA_010027825.1 bacterium | reverse complement strand
TGAGGGAAACGTGGCGGTCTTCAATAAGAATACGTTGACACAAGTCAGCGGATTCAACAACCAAATTATTGCTGGCGAGCTTGTTTACAACCAAAAGACGTTTTGGAATGTCTCGCTTTCTAATTCTGACGGGACCCCATTAAATCTCACGGGTTCTACAATCACAAGCCAAATCTTACGAAGACAACTTTCCAATGTCAGAGATTCGCGCTATGGATTGACGTTTGATATAGCGGATTACAGTCCCCCTCCAAGCCCTGTAAATCTGACAATTGCCAATCAAAATCTTGCGGGTGGATCATTTACTTTAGTTATTGATGAATCTGCATGGGCAGTTGTTTCAAATGATCCAGAGCTTGATATCAACGCCACAAATCCGGTCGGTTTCTCCGGCAATATCAAAATAGCCATTCCGGCAAGCGGGTCTACTCCGGCGCAAGACATGATTATTTTCTTGCTGTTCCTAATCAGATCTGACGGAGTAACAAATTGAGTGGCGTTAACTCAGTCGTTACGTCTGGCAATCAGATTACGCTGACAATTGACCAAGGGGTTATTGGACCTACGGGACCGGCTGGGCCTGCCGGTGGTCCTACGGGTCCAACTGGGCCTGCTGGCGGCGTGGCAAGTGTTAGTTGGACGGGCGGTATTGTTTCTGTTGCAAACCCGACTTCTAGCCCTGTGTTGTCCGTATCTGGCATAACAGGTGGCATACCTTATTTTGTTTCTTCGGCTGAGTGGACTTCATCTGGAGCGTTAGGGGCCAATGTTCTGACTGCGCTTCAGGTAAATTTAAATAACACTGGCGGGATGGTCACAAGCGACGGGGCGGCAACTTTAACAAGTAAACGAATTGACCCAAGAGTAAACAATATTGTTACTGCAAGCACAATTACGCCTTCGATTGCAGAATATGACCAATATGTCATTACGGCATTAGCATCGAGCTTATCTGTCTTAACTCCAATCGGATCGCCGCAAAATGGCGACAAATTGATTTTCAGAATTCTTGACAATGGAATTCCTAGAGCTTTGACTTGGAATGCTATTTATCGAGAAATAAGCACTTTGTTACCGGCAACAACAGTAGCAAATAAAGTGACTTATGTTGGTTGCATTTACAATACAGACAGTGTGTGCTGGGATGTAATTGCCGTGGCTACTCAAACTTAAGGACTTACTATGGAAATCGCAAAATCTGTTGATATTGTCTCTAGCGACTTAATTTGTCGCTCGCAGTCTGGAGAAAATCTTATCGCTTTAGGTAAGTATTTTGTCAGTTGTTTTGACAAAGACGGTCGCTTAAAGTGGTCAGACGAGGCTCCTAACCTTGTTGTTAATACCGGCCTTCAGTATATGGCAGGGACTTCTTTGGATGGCACAACCGCGCGAATCACATCGTGGTTTGTTGGCTTGATTACAGGCCCAGGTAGCGGAACAACGTTTGCGGCT
>RGUK01000587.1 GCA_010027825.1 bacterium | reverse complement strand
TGCACCTCCCTTGGGTCGTATTTTTTCTCTGCACGCCAAATCACACAGATGGCTTGAAACACCTCAAACGCCTCCTCCACCTCCTCCGGACTCCATTCCTTTTCGCTAATGGCTCCAGTGGCCGGGTCGATATAGACGTTCCGGCACCAGGTGGGCTCCTCAAAGTGGGCGAAGCAGTAAGCGGAAAGCTGGTAAAGATCGGTGCTGTAACTGTCGGCCTTGTCGTCTCCGCTTTTGCCCTTCTTAAACTTTCGGGTCTTGAAATCGATCACCTCAACACGTGGGCCGTCTGTAGCCACAATCTCCGCAATCAGATCCACCCGGCCGGCATAGCCCACATCCTCATTCACCAGCACCTGCTCAGATGAATGAATTTTGTGAACTTTTGAAAACCAGTTTTTAAGGCTTTCCCAATGTGGTTCAAATCCCTTGCGGAGATCCGCTGGCTTGTCTCCTCCGTCTGCAAGAATTTCACAAAGGCTGTGTGTGTATGTTCCCCGCTCTGCCGCTGCTTCAACTTCCTTACGTGTGTCTAGGACTACCCGTTTAACAAAATCACTCTCAATTTCATTTTCTTCTTTTGGCAGCGAGATTGCCGACAGAATGGCGGTCTCTTGCAAATAATAAATCAGCCCAGGCTTTGCTAGAATGCTCATGCCGTTAGTCACGCTCGGCAAAGCATTCACCTTTCTAGCCTCTCGCAGTGTGCCGTGCACCGGCTCCCCCAAGCGGGTGTAGTAGTGCGAGTTTTCGGCCTGCGCCGTCGCAATAAGCGCAGCCATTACTGCCAGTCCTTCAGCAGGAACATGGTCATAATAGCCAGCACGACTGCGGTTGTGGGGAATACGATTTGAACTACTAAAGTTAGGATTTCCATTTTGGTATTCTTTCTGGCCAAGGCGGGATAGAACCACCTCGGCCAATTTGGTTAGAACGGTACAGGTGTCCCGTCGGCATCCAGCTCGACTACTGCTGGTTTAGGAGCGCCAGGACGATTGCATTTCCTGACGAAGTCTTTGTCGACTTTGATTTTCGTTGCACCTGCGGGCAGGACGGCCTGCACGTTGGCGTACGTTGATCCATCACGCTCCGCGTGCGTCACGAGGATCTGACACGGCTTACCGATAAGCGTTTCCAGATCCAGATTCTGCGGTGGCGCCTTTTTGGCATAGGATTTCAGATCTTTAAACAGAGCTGCCTTTTCATGCAGGCTCAGTCCGTAACGCCGTCCGATAGTGAACGGCCGCCCGTCTTCCATCTTCTCGGCGATCTGCCATACCAGGCGGATCTGATGCTTCTTACCGTACTGCGTTTCAACTACGCCGAGATCCTCAACGTCGCAGAACACTGCGTCGTGGTTCCCTTCCGGGGCTGGCGTATATGTGCCCCCTCTTGATGCTACGATTGGCATATTAGGATTTCCTTTCTTGGTTTCTTTGTTTTTGTTTCTTGGATTTGC
>RGUK01000586.1 GCA_010027825.1 bacterium | reverse complement strand
GAGATCTACAACATGTGCAAGGATCTAAAGGCGCAGTATGTGCCTTACGACATTGAGAAAGGCTGGCGCATTCTAGGAGGCACGGCATTTGGCCACGGCTATATGTTTTCGGAATCCAGCGCGGTGCGTGATCATGTGGAGATGGTTCAAAAGCCTATAGTCATGGGACATCTGCACAGGATAGATCGAACTGCGGGCCGTAGTTTTGGCGCACCCGTGGGTTGGTCGATCGGTTGCCTAGCAGACATTCCCAGCATGCACTACGCCCGGCGGCAGCGATCCGTTACTAGGTGGCAGCACGGCGTGGCGTGGGGCGAATACGTAGAAGGCGGGCAGGGATGCACGGTGAACGTGCTCTCGCCAGTAGGAGGCGTATGGCGTTACCCAGTGTAAAGCCAGATTGGGCGACCGTCCTGACGGAGTATGTCGCTGGCTATCGGCAGGAGGTAGTGCCAGCCGGGTGGCTAACTAAAAACCAGATCGCCGAGCTGTGGGGCAAATCGGCAAATTATGCCAATAAACTCTTGGCACGCCTAATTAAAGACGGCAGGGCAGAGAAAAAAAGTTACGTGATCCGCTTGCCTCACGTTGATTCAAGCGGAAAAAAGTTTCTAGGCCACTGCCGCAAGGTGCCGCACTATCGCCTTACTGCAGGCAAATCGCCCAAATCCTAGCGTCTGTTTTCTTTGGCCAGCTCCTTCACGAGCAGAGTCGTGATAAAGGCAGATAAACTTAATCCGCCTTTCTTAGCTAGGCGCTCGCCGTTGCGTTTCACTTTGGGGTCGATTGTAAGGTTCGTTTTTACCTTTTTCATAGGGAACATTGTATGCGTAATAAATACGCATTCAAGTTTAAAAAGAAAAGTTAATGCCCAAAAGAAAAGTGTTGCTAATACGCCGTGTGTGCGTAGCAAAGGCGTATGCCTCGTCGTCCACTCAACGGTTTAAAAGCGGAAAAGACAAACATCGTTTTGCCCGTTGCGTTAAAAAAGGCATCTCAAAAACTGGCCGCTCTCCGTCGTATTTCGCTTTCCCAGCTCATCACTCAACTGCTTGCCAAAGCATCGGGAGAGCAAAGCTAGATACACATGAGCTTGGGGCGCCTCAACGATATTGCCATGAAACTCCGTCAGGAGAACCGAGCCCTTTCCCTACGCCAACTAGGCGCTGCTTACGGGTTAGGTTACGTGAGAATTAAGCAAATGCAGGCACTGCCGGGATTTCCGTTGCTCGCGGGTAAGGTAATCCCGTCTGACTTTGATCAGTGGCGGCTGATACGGACGACTGGCCTAAGTTCACTGCATCGCGCAAGTCGTCCACGCAGTGCCTCTGGTAAAGCTCGTGAACTAACGTCGACGAGTGATTTACCAACCTCATGGCTACAGATTGAGAGCAGCCTGAAAGCCGCAGTCGAGTCACTCGGGTTACCCGGAGCGAATGAAAACAATGACGCTTAAGCCCGCAAAT
>RGUK01000585.1 GCA_010027825.1 bacterium | reverse complement strand
AGTTGAGGATGCAGGAACGCAAGCTGATATCGCTATATCGCCACTGCCAGCGCCAGTAGAGCAAGCGCCTCAATCACCGGTGCCGCCAGCAGTGGCACCAGAGCCTTCTGCTGTCCAAGATGATGCTCAAGAAACCATTATGATAGGCAGCATAGCCGTGCCTTTGCCAGCACCCGTTCCAATGCAGCAATTCATGCAACAAGGATCGTCGGCGTCGCTACCCAGTCAAGCACCAGTCGCCACTGCTCCGTCAGCTACTAGCGTGTCAGTGTCTTCCTATGCTGCCGTTGCCGCCTCTCAGTCTACCGGAACGGGAACGGTCAAACGATCTGGAAGCAGCAACCTGCTCAAAAAGGGAAAGCAGCAACAAGGGTGATCTGCTCACGCAGCACATGAAGCGAGATTAATTTTTGTGCGGCGGGCTTTTCATCCGATCTTCTTTGCGATAAGGTAGACGGCAGGATAAATGACTTAAAAAGGAGTTGCTCATGAAGATAACGGTTGAAAGAGCTCGCCGCGTATGCTGCATTGTGGTAAGCTGCCTGCTGACGGCCTGCAGTGCAGAAAAGCAGCCGCAAACTACAGCATCAACAGCACGGGAGAATACAGTGACGCAAGCACCGCTCAAAGACATTCAAATTACGACTCTTAAACAAGCACCAGCTAATGCACCTAAGCCTCAAAAAGGAAACGTGGTGATAGTGCATTACACTGGCTGGCTCCAAGAAAATGGCAAAAAAGGCCGTCAGTTTGATAGCAGTCTTTCTCGCGGTGAGCCATTTGCGTTCCCGGTGGGCCATGGCATGGTGATCAAAGGCTGGGACAAGGGACTGCTTGAAATGGCTAAGGGCGGTACCTACGAAATTGTCATCCCTGCTGAGATGGGCTATGGTTCGCGCGGTGCTGGGGGTGTTATTCCACCACATGCGACGCTCATTTTCGAAATTCAAGTTATTGATATCAAGGCATAATGTTTGCAGTGATTCTCCTTCTGGCAATCGGGTTTTCGGTTGCCAGGGGGTCTACACACGCTTTTTTGCCGGCAGAAACACGACAGCTCTTAGCAACAAACCTTCTTGCGCCTCATGAGCGGCAGCATGAAGAAGTTGAATTGCGTGATGATGAAGAAGAGTTTTTAGTCTGCTGGCTGCTTGCATTGCAAGAAGAAATCCCCCAAGCAGTGACGACAGGGCGCTTGCCTGGTGCTCGTTATTTTAGACCCGGCGTGCGTGCAAAAGCAGTCCGGGCGGTTATTGATTTGCTCGCAGGGCTGCCACGTGGGGAGTTTGATGCCTTTGCACGTGCTTTGTACGGTGTACCAAATCCTGATGAGGTTGTTGTGACCCAGGAGGCGGTCATAACAATTCTTGGTCGAGGTCTGTTAACTGAGCTCCAGAAGCAACTGCTGCCAGGATGGGCCGTTCCTCGATTTACTAGCAGGCTATGGTTCCCCCGCTGGTAAATCGAGG
>RGUK01000584.1 GCA_010027825.1 bacterium | reverse complement strand
ACGAGGTGGAGTTTTTCATGGCCGTATGCTTCGAGTGCCATCATTGGATTCATCACAATCCCCAGATTGCCTATGCGAAAGATTATCTGGTTAAGAGATGAACCAGCTCGATGAAGCGAAGGAGTTTGCCCGACTTCTTTTTCAGCCAAGAGAACGACTTTCAATTCCAGAATGGGCAGAGAAAAACCTAACGCTTTCCGCTAGGGTTACGAACATCCCCGGAGCTTATTCAACAAACCTAACGCCCTATGTCCGCGAGCCGCTGGAAGCATTTGGCGATGATTCAATTCGGCGGGTGGTATTGGTATGGGGAGCACAGACAAGTAAGACCACAACGATTCTAGCTGGGCTGGCATATCGAATAGCAGAACGACCTTGCCCTGCATTGTGGGTGATGCCCAGCGAGCATTTAGCCAGATCATTCACAGAAACCCGCTGGCTTCCAATGGTGGATGACTGCCCAATCTTGGCAAAAGAAAAGCCAGACAACACCGACAAAATAAAGATACTCGAACAGCACTTCAAACGATGCTCGGTGTGGTGGGCTGGCACAAGCCCATCGGCTCTTTCCAGTCGCTCGATTGCGTTGCTCTGCATGGACGAAGTGGACAAGTTTCCAGAGCAGGCGGGGTCGGGGCGGGAAGCGAATCCAGTTCAGTTGGCAGAAGCCAGAGTAAGCACCTACCCGAATCATCTCATCATAGCAACAAGCACGCCCACAACTGCCGATTCAATCATCTGGGCAGAATGGCTCAAAGGCGATATGCGATTTTACTTCGTCCCTTGTCCCCATTGTGGACACAAACAAAAGCTGATCTGGGAACAGGTCAAGTGGGACAACGAAGCCAAGGTTAGCGATGACGAATGGGATTATGGCAAGGTGAAATCATCCACCTACTACGAGTGTTCGGAGTGCAAGGGCAAAATCACCGATGGTCAGAAAACCAAGATGCTTCGGGAAGGGGAATGGAGAGCCACCAATCTGAAGGGCGAACCAGCCAGACGCTCCTATCATCTCAACGGCCTATACGCCCCTTGGGTTAGCTTCGGGAGTTTGGCGGTGAAGTTTCTGCAAGATAAACACAATGGAATCATAGGGCTTCAAGACTTTGTGAACCGAGTATTGGCCGAGCCTTGGCTGGAACACGAAAGCGAGAAGCTAGAGATCGTCCCTGGGGATTACAAGATGGGCGAAGTCCGAGTGAACGAAAAGCTGATTATGTCTTGCGACATCCAAGAAGCCGGGGGCTTCCATGCTTGGTGTGTCGTTCGGGCTTGGGATTTGCAAGGGAAGTCAAGGCTGGTATGGGCTGGGCGGCTTGAGACTTGGGGGGACATCCAAGCCAAGGCCGAAGAATTTAAGGTGGAATCCAAGTGCGTATTCTGCGATTCGGGCGACCAGACAAGGGATGTTTATTTCAACTGTTGCAAGAACGGTTGGATTGCCTTGGTAGGCTCAGACCGAAATA
>RGUK01000583.1 GCA_010027825.1 bacterium | reverse complement strand
ATCACCAAGGCGGAATCCCTCTTGAAAGAAGCCTTGCAAGTGGAACAGATCGAAATCGACAAGAGCAAGGCGAATGCCCTGTCCGATTGGATCGACGACAAAGAAAACGCCCTGAAACAACTTGGCATTTCCTTGATTGTCCCGGAGATGAACAGCTTCACCGAGGAAGAACAATACCGCGTCAATTTCCCCGATGGCCCGAAGTATTTCAACACCCTGGAAGAATCCCACCAGGCGATTTACGAAAAGACCCGCGAACTCGAAACCACCTACATCGAAAGCGGCCGCGAAGCCCTCACCACGGAAACGGTCGATTTCCTCATGGAACCCGGCCAACGCGCCGCGCAGGGAGATTTCCGCGTGAAGCAACAGGACTTCCAAGGCACCATCCCCGAGCTTCTGAAAAAGGGACTAATCACCAAGGAGCAAGTCCTTTCCCGCGCGGAATCCATGGCCTACCAACTCGGCATCACCCAAGCAGATGCCCTTGCAGAAATGAACAGCGGCAAAACCCGCATCGCCGCTATCAACTTTATTCAACAAGTCGGCAAGAAAGCCAACCGCTACATTATCAACTTGTTTCAGGGAGCCGACCCGATCAACGCGATTGAAGACTTCGCAGAAGCATTCTGGAAGGCAGGCGAATTCGAAGGACTTTACAAACCGGAACAGGCCATCGGCTGGATTCGTGAAGTTGAAGCAACAACCGGAAATCGCTACTTGCCAGCGGATTTTGTTTGGACACCCGGAGAAGAAAACGGTTTGATCGGCCAAGCCCTTGCAGATGCAAACATGCCCTTTTGGGAAGCACTCGGCCAGCTTTCCCGCCAGCACGCCCTTGGCAATCACGACCACATCTTCATGCCGAAAGGCTTCAAACAGTGGATCGAAATGATGCTCATGGTCATGGGCCAGGCATGGCAATGGTTCAAAGACTTGACCCAAGGCAAGGAACTGCAAGAAGCCATCACCGGCGGCATGCTCAACAAGAAATTCGTCGGCATGCTCTCCGATTCCATCGGCCTGAACGAAAAGATGCGCGAGCAACGCGTCATCGAGGAAGAAACCGCCAACGCCCGCGCCGAATTCATGGAAGAATTCCCAAAACTGACCGACCGCATCAAGGGCAAACTTCTGCACCCCGCCCGCGCCTGGCAGGACGGAAACCCACTAGCCGGCGAACTTCAGAAAATTTACGATGAACTGGTCGTTTCCCACAAGAAAATCAGCAAGTCAGGCCGAAAGACCTGGCAGAAATACAACATCGCCGCAGAAAATTTCTTCGCCCCCCGCACGGAATCGGTCAACATGTCCGACCTATTCCAAACCATGCAAGGCGAGGGATTCACCTTCGATTCCATCGCCGAAATGCTCGATGCCGTAGAGGATGCCATGTTCTACGGCAAAGAATCCTACGCCACCCACGGCGGCCTCGCCGCAAACCAAATCGCCGCAGGCTACCGGCAGAGT
>RGUK01000582.1 GCA_010027825.1 bacterium | reverse complement strand
CTTGATAAGGAAACTCGTGAAGAACTTCGCCAAGCAGTGCTCAATCTAGAAATCATGCCTTCTATGCGTTCTCTCATGACCGCAGGAGAAGCACTTGACAGAGACAATACTGCAGGGTATAATTGTTCGTATGTGGCCGTGAATCGTGTTCGGGCCTTTGATGAGATTCTTTACATTTTAATGTGTGGTACTGGCGTAGGGTTTTCTGTGGAGCGTCATTATGTTGATAAACTTCCTACAATCGCTGAAGAATTTACCGATTCGGACACTACAATCGTTGTCCAAGACAGCAAGGCTGGTTGGGCTAAAGCTTACAAGGAACTTGTCTCCTTACTCATTGGTGGTCAAATTCCACGATGGGACTTATCTAAGATACGGCCTGCTGGTGCCAGACTCAAAACATTTGGAGGCCGTGCGTCTGGGCCAAAGCCACTGGATGATCTGTTTAGGTTCACAGTGGATACATTTAGAAGAGCAGCTGGTCGAAAACTCACTTCCATCGAATGCCACGATATCGTCTGTAAGGTTGCGGAAGTTGTTGTGGTCGGAGGCGTGCGTCGATCAGCTCTTATTAGCTTATCGAATCTCACCGACGAAAGAGACTGGCGCATGGTGGGAGGCTAATCCTCAAAGAGCACTTGCGAACAATAGTGTAGTTTATAAAGAAAAGCCAGAGATTGGCACATTCATGGAAGAATGGGTTTCTCTGTACAAGAGCAAGAGCGGTGAGCGTGGTATCTTTAATCGTGATGCCTGTCAAAAGACTGTAGCCAAGCTAGGTGATCGTCGTGACGCTACCTACGAGTTTGGTACTAATCCGTGCTCTGAAATTATTCTTCGAGATCGTGAGTTCTGTAACCTTACAGAAGTTATTGTTCGTTCAAACGATACGGTAGAATCTCTGGCTCGTAAGGTTCGTCTAGCAGCCATTCTAGGCACATGGCAAGCCTCGCTAACCAACTTCCCGTACCTTTCCAGTGAATGGAAGAAAAACTGCGAAGAAGAAGCCCTGCTTGGTGTATCTCTTACAGGCATTCTAGACAATGCTATGATGCGAGATCAGCACGGCTTAAAAGCCAATCTTACAAATCTAAAAGAGGTGGCAATCAAGACTAATGCAGAATGGGCCAAGAAGCTCGGTATTAATCCTGCTGCAGCCATTACCTGCATCAAGCCTAGTGGTACTGTTTCACAACTTACCGATGCAGCCAGCGGTATCCATGCACGCCATAACGAGTATTATATTCGTACTGTTCGTGCAGATCGCAAGGATCCTCTTTGTCAGATGATGATTGAGAAAGGATTCACTCACGAGCCTTGTGTGATGAAGCCTGATTCAGTTATGGTGTTCTCATTCCCAATGAAGGCTGAGGGATCGGTTACTCGTAACGATATGACTGCTATAGAGCATCTAGAGTTATGGCTAGCGTATCAGCGCCATTGGTGTGAACACAAGCCTAGTATTACTGTT
>RGUK01000581.1 GCA_010027825.1 bacterium | reverse complement strand
TCTATTTGTAGCAAGTAGGCTTTTTTAAGAAGTTGGCCCAAGGCTGGGCCGGGGCCAACTTCATCAAGCAAATCTCTGCCTTGTAAGAGTGGCGGCTCTGGCTGGTTGGTGACGGTAGCCTGTTCGCACTGGTCTAAAAATTGTTCGTATAAATCATGGTACGCTGACAATGGCTCATGGCCTGCGCCATTTCTGCCTTGTCGGTCTGCCAAGGCAACTAGTCCAAGCTGGCGCATGCTCACCGCATGGCCCAAGCGTGCAGCAAGTCGTTTATAGGCCTTAGGCTTAGATTGCTCGGCCACTAAAATAAACGGTGCCAGATGGTGGCGCACGAGTAGCTGAACCGCCTTGATCAGCGACTGGTCATTGGTGATGCGTTTGAGCAGGTTCGCGGCTAGCGGCACGCCCGCTTCATCGTGACCATGAGCCCGCAACTCGGGTGTAGTTGTTACTGCTTTGCCCAGGTCGTGGCAGAGCGTTGCTAGGCCAATCAAGAGTGCTTCAGCATCGTTTTGTACTAGGCCTTGCTCCTTGAAGCGTGCTGCGGCGTCTATGGCTTGCATAGAATGTTCAAATACGTTGCCCTCTGGGTGGTAATCTGCCCGTTGAGGGGTGTCGATGAGCGCAGCAAGCTCAGGCATTAACGCTTGTATGCGTCCTATTTTTGCAAGCCAGCGAAATCCAAGTGAGGGATAGCGAGCATGGAGAAATAATTTTTTGATTTCTTCAACGATCCGTTCTAAAGCAATAGGTGCTCCTGTCACTGGATCATGCAAGGCCATATGAGCACACAGTGCATCCAACTCAGGGTCGGGGGTCATTTCAAAACGGCTGACAAATTGCATGACGCGGAAAAAGCGCAGTGGATCATGCACAAAAAATGCGCCATCTACGGCACGTAGTTGCTTGAGGGCGATGTCGTCCAGGCCCCCAAAATGATCGATGATGTTAACAGTGCCAGTGGTTAGCAGATGCTGCAGATCAATAGCCATAGCATT
Source organism: bacterium (assembly GCA_010027825.1). Next base: position 473 of record RGUK01000581.1, on the reverse strand, counting down.
CATAGTCAGGTCACGACGGCGGCAGGCCTCCATAATGCCTAGGTCAGGAACGATAGCAACTTCAGGCTTCCGGCCTGTGCTATCACGCCGAGGCAGTGACCAATCAGCAGTGAACTCTGCTAAGCGTAGGACGCCAAACTGTTTGCCAACAAGCATGACGTGACCAAAGGTGCCTAGTACCTCTTCAGCTCTTTTCAAGCTGACATTATGCAGCTCGATGTCTAAGTCTTTGAGCGGCTGGTTGAGCACCAAATCGCGCACGCACCCGCCCACTAAGTAGGGCGTTGCCCCTGCGGCAATGAGCGCCTGGAGGATCTTTTCAACCGGAGATATGATGGGTAAAAGCTGCTCGCAGTATTTTTTCATAGGAATACGGTATCTCCTCTTGCGATTTTTATCTAGTTTTTTTAAACTACCAAAATCAATTGTGGGGCTATAGCTCAGTTGGTAGAGCGCACGCATGGCATGCGCGA
>RGUK01000580.1 GCA_010027825.1 bacterium | reverse complement strand
AGCATCAGTCAAAAAGCACTCTATAGTGATTACATCGCCTATTCCACCAGTAATGAATGCTGAGTTTTGCTTTTTGTTTAAATTGATTTTAAGTGGTCTTTTTGGTTTGTTATTTGTTATTTTTTTATTTTGTTTTTTTTCAAATAAATTTTTTTCTAAAATTTCTCTTCTAAATCTAGACTCTCTAATTTTTTTGAGTAATTCTCTTTCTTTTCTCATATTAAATTATATATTAAAAACCAAAATACATTATGCAAGAAAACAAAAGATTAACAATCAAACAAATAAAAAAAGCTATTTTTGGTGAAAATAAAAAAAATAATTTAACAAAAAAAAATTGCATAATTACAAATAGCGACCCAAAACCAGACAAAATACACAGAAGTCCTCAAAAATTTGATTTAGGATTATTGTTAAATCTACCGTATTCAATAAATTATGCAACAACACAAGTACCAACACCTGATTGGTTCACTTCTAAGGAAAAAGTTGAAATATCAATTGTAATTCCTTTATATAATAATGATATTTCTTCCATAGTAGAATCTTGGGATTTTTTTAATGACGGACTGTCTGTTGAAATTATTTTTGTAGAAGATAATTGCCCAAACAGGTGTGGGGAGTCTATTGTTGGTTTTTGGGAATCTAGGATCGAAGAAATAAAAAAACCAATTGGTAAAGTTTATCGCAGCGAGATACATCAAGGTTGGGGATCTTGTTGTAATATAGGCGCAGAAAAGGCGAGTGGTAATATTCTAATTTTTTTAAACCCATCTTCTATGCTTTTTCCTGGTTGGATGTCAAATTTAATAAAAATAATAAGAAAGCAAAATATTGGAGTTGTTGGTGGAATTCAAATAAATGAAAACACTAGTCAAATTATAGAATCTGGTAGAACTTGGTTTTGGCAGGACGACCGCTTTTTAAAAATAGGATCCGAGTGTTTTAAAGATAAAAAAATAAACAACGCTTTTGCCACCAACAATGTTCCTGTCGAAGTTTTTCAATCAAGCGAAGTTGAATGTTTAAATAGCAATTTGATGGCAATAAGACGAAGTGATTTTTTAAATTGGGGTGGATTTAGCCCGAATTTATATCAACAATCTTGGAGCGATGCTGATTTTTGCATGATGGTATTGGAGAAAAATAAAAAAATAATTTGCCAGCCAGGATCGAGAATTTATTTCAAAAAAGAAACTCAAGAACCAAACAAATTCAAGAAACACTCAGAACTTTATTTTTATAATAAATGGATAAGAACTGGCAGATTGGATAATTTAATAAAAAATCAAAGATTAATTCCAAATGAACCAATACAAGAAATTTTAATTAAAAGAAAAGCAGCCGCCGGTGATGTTTTAGTTGCAGCAGCTATAGCCCCAGCGGTTAAAAAGAAATATCCAAATTCTAAGATTATATTCGCAACTGATTTTCCTGATGTGGTTGAAGACAATCCTTGGATAGATCAGAT
>RGUK01000059.1 GCA_010027825.1 bacterium | reverse complement strand
ACCCTGCGCAGACAAGAGCGTGTCACTGCGGTCAAGCCCCGCGCTCCCACCCCACAAGCCAACTTTGTTGTTAAAGCTGCACGTGAACACGCCCTGTCGTCTGCCGAAGCTGCTGAAGTTGTGCTTACTGCACAAAGCCGTACAGGTGTTCAATCTGCCCTGCGTAAATATGGTGCGGATAGTGCGCAGTATAAAAAGGCTATGGACACAGCGGTCGCCGCTGAAGTTAAGGAACGCGCAAAACAAACAGCACAAAGTTTTGAAGACACCGACTCCGTCATCGACATCCGCAGCGGTATTAGTTGGCGGATTGGTAAGCGTAACAAAGAAGGGGAGTTTACTAAGGACCGCGCAGAAGCAGCGTTCAAGAATCTTAAGACCCCCGCTGGTGTTAAGGTTGTGTTTGCCCACACCTTCGATGAACTCCCGGACTACGTAAAGAAGCAGATTCCTGAGTCTTCTCTTTCTTATGCTGACATGGCAAGAGGAGCGGTTTTACCTGATGGCACTGTTATTCTTATTGGAAAAAATCACATAAGTGAAGCAGACCTTGAGACCACCGCAGTCCATGAAATCGTCGGCCACTATGGGGTAGACACGCTTCTTGGTGATAGCGGAATGAAGACGCTGACCAAGAACATCGAAGCACAACCCGGCGGCATCATGGGTTTGGCCGAGGCTCTTGGCCCTGAAGCGGTTGATGGGGTACGCCAAGCAACTATTACCTCTCAAATAGATTCAGGGTTTGCTGAGTTTTATGATTTGACTACAGGAGACGTAGACCCTGTTGATGTTGATGCCATGCGTAGTATCGCTACAGCGTACTTTTATGGTGGAGTTGAAGCAGGCCGCGCAAAAATTAAAGCTTGGTCTGACCCAAATGTAGAAGACTACTCAAACACGCAAGAATTTTTTGAAAAAGAACTAGCGCGTATTAAAAATAAGTACGGCAAAGGTCTTACAAAAGAACAAGTAGCCGTCGAACAAGTCCGCGAACTGATTGCCTACACGGCGCAGCAACGTGCCACCGAAGGGTTCCTGAAGAAGGCTAACCGCTTTATCAAAGAGCTTGTCGGTACGCTCCGCGCCTCCCTCAAGAAGATGGGCTTCACTTCGTTCGGCCTTGACCGGGTATCTACTAGCGACATCTACAAGATTATCCGGGACGCAGAACAAACGCTGGGTAAAAACCGTCCGGGTGTGTACGTATCCCCGACAGGGCAGGCAGCGTTCCGTCTTGGTGGTGAGCAATGGGCTAACACCCCGCAAGCCCAGACCATGAAAGGCATCGCCAAGGGCGGCATCATCGGCAAAGAGAAGGGGTTGGTTGCTAACATCAAGGCTAACCTTCTTGGTCTGGCTGGTGTTACTCAGTGGATTGACCGCCTTGCTCCGGTGGAACGCGCTGCTGCTTATATGAAAGACGAAGCACAGGCAATGCAGATGATGTACCACTTGCGCATGAGTGACTACGCCAACAACGCTATGTCTGAGGTTGCTACTAACGGTCCGCTCACCTACGAGAAGGATGAGAAAGGCTACTACAAACTAACTACCAAAGAAGGCCCCAGCCTTTCAAAGATTGCGCAAGTATTGAACGGGGCTAAAGAAACATTTGGTAACGCTAACGCAGTCAACGAAGCCTTCTCGTTGTACATGGCGGCGGTTCGTGCTAGGCAAGAAAAGAAGAACACCCTCGACTACGAAGAGCGCCACATCACCAAGGAAGAACTTGACGCTGCGTTTGCAGCGGGGGATAGCGAGCCTGCGTTCCGTGAAGCACGGAAGATGTACAAGCAATACAACGAGGGACTGCTTAATTTCCTTGTAGAAACAGGCGCTATGAGTGAGAAAGAAAGAGACCGCCTCATCAAGGACAAAGAATACTTCCCGTTCTACCGCATGCGCAATGGCAATGCTGAACTTGTTATTGGCGAAGAACTTGCTCCGCTTACTGTAGGCAACCTTAAGAACCAACCGCACCTGCAACAACTTATCGGTGGTACCCACCCCATCCTTGACTTCTATACTGGCTCGTTGCAAAACACACGGCTGCTTACTGAAATGGCGCTGCGCAATCAGGCCACCAAAGAAACCGCTTTTGCTTTCGCTAACTCTGGGCTACTAGATGTTCCTCTAGATGACAAGGGCAACCCCAAAGTTAATAAAGATGGCAAACCTTATAACGGTATCTTCAAGGGCGACGGACCTACCTCTCCCAACGTAATCAGGTTCAAATACAAGGGCGAGAACTACTACGCCATGATGAACCAAAAGCAACTGGAAGCTATCGGCATCCCTGCCGACCTTCTAGTCAAGGGTATGGAAGGTATTCGTGCCACCATCCCGGCGTTCATGAGAGCGATGTCGGTGCCGACCCGTTGGTTGCGTTTGGCTATCACTAGAAACCCTGTGTACGTGGCGCGTCAAATCATTCGTGACTCAACCAACAACTGGCTTGTGACCGGAGCAGATGATATGCCAGTGGTGGGGGCAACCAAAGAATACTTCGACATCATGCGCGGTAAGAGCGAAGGATACAAAGCACTACAGAAAGGCGCCATTCTTGGGGGGCAGACCTTAAACGGCATGCCTGAAGATATGCAGAAGATTCTGCTGCAGATTACTAATGGGGAAGGTGGGCGAGTATCTAAACTGGCAGCTATGGCTGACCGACTTGCCTCCGCATCTGACGCTGCATCGCGTGTGCGTATCTACAACTCTTTCCGCAAGCAGGGCTTGTCCGATATGGAAGCGCAGTTCGCTACGATGGAGTCGATGAACTACAACAAGCGGGGTCTGTCGCCTAGCCTGTACATGGCTAACATGCTGATTCCCTTCTTGTACGCGCAGATTCAAGGTCTCAACGTAACGTACAAAGCGATGCAAGGCAAGATGCCGTTCGCGCAAAAGCTAAACCAGAAGAGTAAGTTTTGGACTCGCGGTATGCTGATGACCGCCTGCACCTTGGCTTACGCCGCAATGATGGATGACGATGAGGCGTACGAGAATGCGGGGCCGGAGAAGTACTCCAACTGGTTTGTTCGTATCCCCGGAATGGATGAACCCCTGCGTATCCCGATTCCGTTTGAAGTCGGCACCATCTTCAAGGCTATTCCTGAAGCCACAATCGACATGATTAAGGGCGGCGAGGATGCGAAGAAAGCTGTTAAGGGCATGCAGCGGTTGTTGATGCAGTCGGTGCCGGGCGACATCCCGACGTTCATGAAGCCCGGTATTGAGGTCATGACCAACTACTCTTTCTACAACGACCAGCCTATCGTGTCCCGCAGAGAGCAGCAGTTCTTACCGGCTGAACAGTACCGCGAAAGCACTACGGAGTTTGCCAAGTTCTTGGGCAGTGTGGCGGGTGTGTCGCCCATCAAGGTGGACTACTTTATCCGTGGGCATATGGGTTCGCTGGGTATCGCCACGATGCAGGCTATGAACTTCATGGCTCTCGACAAACCGGATGTGGAACCACCCACAGGTCGGGCGTCTACCCTGCCCATAGTAGGCGCGTTGTTCCAGCCTAAGGATGCTTCGGGTTCTGTTGAGGTGTTCTACGAAACAGCAGACCGCCTTGATAAGACCAAGGCTACGTTCAACAAGATGGTTACAGAAGGCCGCTCAGAAGACGCCGCTAAGTTTGCACAAGAGAACAGCAGGGAACTTGCTTTGGTTGACCTAACCGCAAGTATCAAAAAAGAACTGGATGAACTCGCCGCTATGCGCAGGTTGGTGTTGCAGTCAGCGTTGTCTGGGCCGGAGAAACGTGAGCGGATGGACGACATCCGCAGGGCACAGATTGGATTATCAAAGGCAGTTAATCAGGCGTTCTACTCGAAACAATAAACAGAACACCCAGCCGCCCATCAAAGATTCCAAACTTGTAGTTAACAAACCGACCAAAGGAAAGGGCTGTCTTCAGCCCTTCCTCTTTTGTAGACGCCTCATCTAGGGTCGGAATAAATATCGCGTCCCCCTTGCTCATGCTAGCCCACGGGTAGTTAACCTCAAGCTTCTTCATCTGCTTCCGTATCCGGCACGCTTATCCGGATAGCATTAACCCGCATCTCAGGGCCACGAGTTCTAGCCAATAGGTTCTTCTTGGGTATGTACTGCACGAAATAAATCTGTTCAATCTCTCGCTGGAACTCCTCGAAGTTGAACCCCATAGCCGCACAGTGCTGCTTCAATGCACGAATCTCAATGTAGTAATCCTTTTTGCCGGGGGTAACGTCATGCTCAACCCGTCCTGCAATCTGAGACCGTGTGATGGTCTGGTCAATCACGCCACTATTACCTAGCATAGCCTCCAGCATCTTGCTGTTTTCACTACGGCGCACAACCACAAGCTGACCGAACTTGTCACGTGTGTAAGAATTGAGCACATCGACTGCTGATTTGCTTGCCGACTTTACATGCTTACGTGCGTCAGTGATTAGCTTGACGATGCAGTTCTGCAGAAGATTATCAACCGGCAGGTCGCAGATGTTGGCGTGGTTTTTACCGAGTAAGATAAACAGAGCGAGTAGTGCAGCGCACCCATCAAACCAGAAGCGCTCACCGTTTTTCTCCACTAGCATATCCATTAACTGCTTGCGGCAGTTCTTTACCATCGCCTGACAGGTATCTCTGTTCTGCACAACCCAGTGCACCCACATCGCGCCGGGAACACCATAGTTCTCATTGAGTTCGTTCATTACTTCTGCTTAGCGTGGCTTCAAGTAGCCGGTACATGATAGGCTCGTTGGACGAGTCTTGAGAAGCTAGTACATCCATGAGGTACGAGTTGGATGTCATGAACAGCGGGAGCTTCCAGTACGCAGTGTTAACTACCAAACCGCCCTTAGCCGTTGACCGTTCCTTACCCCCGCCCTCAGACACCCGATAGATAATGCTCTTGGCCCACCGCGCTTGTGACGTGCGGTCATTCTTAGAGCCATTGGGCTGCGTGTCGTTGATGTTTGTAGTGGCCTCATCCATAAGAAGCCCGACGCTGCCAGCCATACCCGCCGCTTCAGTCAATGCAACCTCAGAGCTAGTTGCCGAGATAGAAAACATAGACGGCGGTCCCCAGAACCCAGCCCCCAACCGCAGCGCTAGAGTCTTACCCCTACCGGACCTGCCGCACCCATTGAACGTCAAGCCTCGAATGCCAGTGAATTCATACAGCGGACCAGACGCTGTGACCAATCCCAAGCCAAGCAGCATCCACTCCTTGCGCCCAATCAGGATGTCTACAATTTTCAACCATGCGGCATCTGTACCCTTGACCTTAGTCTTGCTGTTCATTGCGTCAAGGCTGGGTTTCAACCATGCGGCATCTGTACCCTTGACCTTAGTCTTGCTGTTCATTGCGTCAAGGCTGGGCATGGGGAAAGATTCAATCGTGCCGTCCGGCTTGTAAATTTTCTCACCCAAGACAAACGATTTGTCTTCTTGCCACCCATAGCGGGAGGGGATTACGAGGGCATTGTTTCTACGGCTAGCTTCTTCTACCGCCGCCCGTACATAAGAGAACAAATTAGCGTCGTTGTTAGCGCCCCACATGGCGATGATGTTTTGCTCAGCAAGGTTCTTAAGCGTCTCGTCTTTGCTAACTATGGCCCGCTGCGGGAATGTGATGGTCTCTGCACCTGTCGGTTTGTCAGCTACCATGTACACGATATGCGTTTTATTTTGGTTGAGGATGTGGACTACAAACAAATCGTAGTCAAGCAGTTTAACGTCTTTAACCAAGTCTTCATCATCGTCATTTTTCTTTTTCTCAAGCTGCTTGTGCATGATGATGCCGCCACCCTTGGCGTAGCTATAACCCTTGGGTGCAGGAGGTCTGGTTATTTTAGGGGCGGATTCTTCTACCGCCTCTTCTACTACAATTTCTTTTTTTTTCTCGTCGGTCTTCATGTACCGCGCCAACACCAACGGGTTTGTAATCTTGCCCTTGTGGGGGCAGCTAGCGCAGGCGGTACAGCTACTGTTGTCTTCAATCTTTACGCAGGAGTATGGCCCCTTGATTTCAGCAAGCTTCTGCTGCATCCGGTCATGGTCATAGGGGTGCAGGTCACTCAGGTATTTGTTGTACTCGTCGGCATCTTCACACTTCATTGACCACGACAACAGCCCCCGCCACAACGGCTCCATGCCATCTTCACTAGCGTGCTCGATGTAGTACTTGAGTTGGCCACACCCCGTACCATTCATGGTCTTGTCAAGCAGAAGCTTGAACTTACTTCCGTTGTTCTCGAATAGTTTGGGGGCGTTGTCTGACTTCCGCTTGGGAGCAGTGCCGGGGATAGCAAGCTCGGAAGTATCGGGTGTTCCAACTAGCTTGGACTTGATGGCCTCAGCCAGCGCATCGAAATCAAATACATCCCCGCCCTCGCTCTTGATGGTGCACGGCAGGGGGTCAGGCTTATCTTCGCTGATGTACTTAAAGTTGTACGACCCCGGCATGCGCAACACCCGCGCTGCATCACTAGTAACACTGCGGTCAATCTTGAAACCATGTTCGTGGCATAGCTTCTTCATGTTGTTAGCTACTGGCAACCACTCAGCTTTAGGAACATCACGGTCAAGCGGCCAGTACAGATGAACACCCCCACCCGAATCAACAATGATGGGCGCACCGAGCTGGTCAAGCCCTGTGTCCTTAAGAAACTTCCTAGCAGCGAGGAACCCCTCACGCTTTGTTGGGTACTTGCCCGCGCCACAATCAACGTCAATAAACAACGAGCGCATGTACGCCACGTTGGCAGCGGTGCGCTGCCCATCCTTAACAAAAGACCCCAACGCAAAGTATGAATTGAGTTTCTGTTGGACGTGCTCTTTAGAACCCTCAAGCATGTCCTCGATGGTGGTTACAAACTTATGCCGCTTCGCTTCCGTATCAAACTCTGCCACGCAGTACTTACCCGATGAGGGCAGCACCCGCTGCAGGAACTCTACTGGTTCCATACTTGCCTCTTACAAGATATAAAGTTGCTCCGTTCCTACATCACTTCTAGAGTGTGCATCTATTTCTTGTACTAAGGCAAAGTAGTACAGATACCTCTTGAGCATTTCTTTTTGCCACTCCACGGGCATGCCGCCCTCGGAGATGAACTGCGCGGCGTATCGGATAAATACTTCATCGACTAACCCTGAAGATTCAGATGGTTGCATATCTTTCTCCAAGCATCCTCAGAACTAGAAGATGTTTGCATTATTTCAAGCAGCCCCTGTACCACGTTCCGATATGCGGGCGTGACTTCCCCACCGTTGAACCAGTTGTATACGGTCTGCCGTGTGGCGCCGGTGCTCTTGGCAATCTTAGTTACAGGGAAGTCCAGATGAACCGCCCACCTACCCAGTTGGTTGCCTAGCGTCTTCGGCGCTTCTTCAATAGCGTCTCTAACTCTTTGTGCGTATGGCATATTTTGTAGGGGGCATGCGCCCCCTTTCCTTACTCGTCGTCCCACTCGTCCACAAGAGAATCAAGACTGCCGCGCTTCTTAACAGTCGGATTCGGTTCAGCTTCCTTGCGAACCTTTGGTTCTTCCTCTTCCTCCGCAACTTCAACAGGCGGCTTGGCGGTGCGTTTGGGCGGGGTACCTTGGATTACAGGTGCGGGAAGTGCGGGGGCGACTTCAGCTTTGGCAGTGTTGAACGTCATCTTGATTGCACGCACGGCATCAGGGGTCTGGCCTTGGCGCTTGATGATTTCATACTGTTCTTCG
>RGUK01000579.1 GCA_010027825.1 bacterium | reverse complement strand
GGAATAGTTATGCAAGCGAATGACAAACTAGAGCGCATTGCCAGTGCTTTAGAAGAAATTAAAGAGCTACTAAAAGAGATTAAGCCTAAGAGCCGTGGCTTAAAGGTTAATACTGAACCCTGCCAGCTTAAAGATATATGGAATAAGTTTGCCCATGAAAAGATGCCTAGAGTTTTAAACGTAAGCATCGGAAGCACTAGAGACAGAAATGCTAAGGCTCGGTGGAAAGAAAAGCCCGAGGATAGCTATTGGACTAGCGTTGTTTTGCGTTTAAACCGCTCTAGTTTCGCTTTGGGAAGCAATGAGAAGGGTTGGGTAGCCGACTTTGACTTTTTTGTGCGTCCTGACGTTCATAATCGAATTTTAGAAGGAAAGTACGACGATAGAAATTTAGTACAGCGACGCATCGCAGGAACCATAGAGATAAACGGGGAAAGGTTGCCAGTATATGACTTGAATCAATCAGGTTAGACGGGGCAGGTGACCCCCCTAGTTGCCAAAGGCACTTTGCCCCGTCTACCGTTACCGTTTCAGAAGGGATGAGAACAGTATGAACGAACTAGCCAAAATTGAAAGTACTTTAGTGCAAGGGGATATTAGTAAACTAAACCCCGAAGAAAGAACTAAGTACTACTTAAAGACCTGCGAGACCTTGGGATTAAACCCACTAACCAAGCCTTTTGATTACATTACTTTAAATGGGAAATTAACTCTCTACGCAAAGAGGGATTGCACCGAAGCTCCACAACGTGTCGATTGAGATTGTTTCAAGGGATGTTTTGGATGCCGGAAACACTGGAAGCCCAGAAGATATTTATGTTGTTACGGCCAGAGCTAGGATTGGAGACAGGACGGACGAAAGCACGGGAGCGGTAGCACTAGGCAAAAGCTACGGTGAGGCCAAAGCTAACCTTCTCATGAAGGCTGAGACCAAAGCAAAGCGACGTGTGACTTTATCAATTTGCGGTTTGGGTTTGTTGGACGAGACCGAGGTGGAGAATGTGACTGTCCATGAAAAACAAACACCAGCGGTGTCGGTGCTGTTTTTTCGGTAGCCGTCATTCCTTTTAATAAATTAATTGCGTCACTGGCTTTATATCTACTCAAATCCTCAACCTTTGTAACGCCAAAATGCTGATTGAGCCATTCCTCTGCTAGATCTTGGGGCAAATTGGTTTGCTTTAGTAGTTTCTTTACCAAGTACGCTTGCTTTTCCGTAACCTTAAAATACGAGGGAGTCGATTCCTCTGTTGCTGTCGCTGCCGTTGTGGGCATCTCAGGCATTTCCAGTCTCTCCTCTACTACCTTAGTTTCGGTTTCAATCACCGCCTTGGGAGCAGCTATCTTTGGAGCGTTAGGGATATGCTCTGCGGTCTGGATTGCTGGCCTTGGTGTTTGTTTTTCATGGACAGTCACATTCTCCACCTCGGTCTCGTCCAACAAACCCAAACCGCAAATTGATAAAGTCACACGTCGCTTTGCTTTGGT
>RGUK01000578.1 GCA_010027825.1 bacterium | reverse complement strand
CACCGCTGCCCTACTACATTACCACGGTGTCAAGCCCTAGTATTGTGTTCCACTACTAGCGGGCGCGGGCGTAGTTGAAGGGCGATTCGGCGAAAGCGGCGTAAATTATCGTATTTCCACTGCCGTTTTCGGAAGAAGTTGTCCTCAGCTTAAAACCATTGGACAAAATATCAATGTTGGAATCGTTTGCTTCTGCGTTTGATAGGTTTGGATAAAGCGTATTCACCGAAACGTTGTACGAATCTCTTGATGTGTCTTTTATTTGCCAAGATGCTAATGTGTTGGTTACTTTGAGCAAGATAAATTTTGGCCTAAACCCGGTATAAACAAAAGGCCCATCCGTGCTGCCGTTGCCGGTGTAGCTGCCAAAGCTAGAGTACCCGACTACTGGGGCGAAGCAGTAGGCGATAAAAGTAGCACTAGAAAGATTATTGCCGCCGTATGTATTTAAGGAAAATAGCGAGGACGTGGGATCAGCTGTTCCCCAGTAGTTTGAAACAGTAGCAGAGGCCGAAGTGCTTTGAAGTTGAAGAAATACATTTCGGCCAAGGTCCTTGTGATAAACAACCCATTCTCCACCAGCATTGCTTCTGCTCTTAACGATAATCAGTGACGGAGCCACGCCCAAGGAATGACCCACGGTGGCCGCAGAACCCGTTCCCGTATAGGCAACAATCGAGAACCCCGCCGTCGGGTTAGCCCTCACCGTCGAAGAGATGGAGCCTTGTGTGTTCGTGACCGTTGAGGTTCCGGCATCCCAGCACCATCCCGCGTAGGTATAACCGCTAGAGCTAAGTCCGTTTAAGCTTGAAAAACCTGCACTGTCAAAGGAGAGGTATGAAGTCCCCGTACTTTCAGCTCCAGTTGTATTGCTACGAAGGATTCCAGCGCCGCCACGAATGACATCAAAAAGATAATGGTCTTGTGCATTTGAGCGTGCCTTGACCCACACAAAATCTGGGCTGAACCCGCCAGGTAGTGTGATTGATTGCGTGCCTCCGTTTCCAGTCCATAAAGACACATCCATCACCGTATTAGGCTTTGTGACTAATGGCGCCGGAAGGTTTGCCGTGCAGAGCGCCTTGAAGCCGCTGGGGGCCGTGTAAGCGAAGGGGCGTTGGCCCGTGTTAAGAATAAAATATGAGCCAGAGTAATAAGCGTTTGTCCAAGGCGTTAATTCGCCCGTGAAATTAAGATTGCCAGATGATGTGGATGTGTTATTGACGTAGATGGTATAAGTTCCAGCGTCGTAATTGAGAGCAAAACCTATTACATCACCACTGGCGATCTGTGATCGAGCACTTGTCGGCGCATTAAAATTATTAACGTGTCCCGTCTGGCTAAAAGCCAAAATGCTTCCGTAAAGGCTGCTATCGCTTACATCAACGTTTGGCGTTGAAACATTGGATTTAGCAAAGCCGACACCTGCGGCAAGGTTGCCAATCGCTGAGCCGTACTGACTTCCTGTATAAGTAGCTTCAAAGTACCACTTGCCAG
>RGUK01000577.1 GCA_010027825.1 bacterium | reverse complement strand
TTTGTGCAGACCTTTGCCGCGGTACCGGCAGATGAGTACGTCATCAAGACGCTACTGATTACTGACATTTATCCTGCCAGCGAAGCTCCTATCGACGGCATAACGGCTGAGCGGTTGGTTGCGGCTATTCAGGCTGTCAATCCAGCGCTCGCGGTGCAGTACGTGCCATCCTACCAAGGGCTTGCAGAACATGTTCGCCAGGTCTTGGCGGAGGGTGACCTACTACTCACGATTGGTGCCGGCAAGGTCAACCTAGTAGCGGAGGCTCTTGTGGGAAGTGCCCCTAGGAAAGGGTAGAGCTGCGCGCTTCCATTTGACAAAATTACCTGCCCGCGTAATCTCAGCAGTCAGTTTGACAACACAATACTTTCTTGCTGAGGATTTCCATGAAGACTGCCTCCAACAAGGTACTGGGGCTTGCGCTTGCCGCTGTCTCCTTAGCCTTTGCGCAGCTGTCCGCTGTGCCTACACCATCTAAAGATGCTGGCGTTAAAAAGCCATTCACGGTTAAGCGCGGCGATTGCGAGCTCACGATGGGTGGTAAGGCGAAGGTTGAACATTTCTTCCAATCTAATATTGATATGCTCAACCGGTCCATTCCAAATCAGAATGAGTACTTCAAACAGACGGTAGATTTGACGTTTGATGTTGCCTACGGAAAAGAAAAGTACGGCTACACCGCAGCAGAATTCTTTCTAGACCTGCGTCATAAAGGCGTGTGGGGTAAGGCGCTTAGTTATGCTGACAAGGATAATGGTGCTATTAGCCCTAACAGTGTTCGCTTGAGTGACTCGGTGTTTGGCGCACACGCGCACACCTCCGGCAAGCCGCTAATTTGGTACAAGGATGCCTGGCTGCAGTTTTCATGGAACGCAGTATTCGGCCTTGAAACCGACAAGATCCACACCTTCAAAGCGGGCTGGTTTCCATTTGAAATGGGCCGCGGCATAGCACTTGGCGGTGTGTATGGGCTGAACAAAGAAAATTTGGGCTTGTACAGCTATGCTGAAGATAAAGCTGCGCCTGGCCTCCTGCTGCACGGTGACTTAATCAAAGATCGTCTCACCTACGACCTGTATTTTTCCCGTTTTGAAGAGCGCAGTAAGAGCTTGAGTGACACTGTTGCTAGCGTAAAACGCCACCGCGTTGACCTAGCGCCATCCGGTCATATCTGGCGCGGCATTAACAAAGATGATGATCTGTTTGCCGGGCGCGTGCAGTGGAACCCGTGCAAGAATCACGAAACCTTTGGTACGGTCATGGTTGAGCCGTATGCATTTTACAACGCTGCTTCTGATCAGACCGTTGAAATTGCTCCTGATGCCCGTACTACCTGGGGTTCATACGGCGTGATGCTTGAGCATGAGGTGAATGGCTTTGAATGGGGTTTTGAAACTGCGTTCAACTATGGTAAGCAGCACCTGTTCAATATTGATCGCAACACCACCGAGCTTAAGCGCGATGCAAATGGTTTCATCATTGAGCGGTATACGCATATT
>RGUK01000576.1 GCA_010027825.1 bacterium | reverse complement strand
GGCAGAACGTAAAAAAGCCGCGTCATCAAAAGCACGCTTGAATACTGGGTCTTCCCAAACTTGAGGGTCATTAAAGAAGTCTGCCTGTTTGTCTTCCGGAATTAGGTTGCGGATGGTTTTTGGGCCGGTCGTTGACTTTACCTCAGTTTGTGCTTCCTTCGCTGGCGTCACATCCTTGGCATTTGATGCACGCCACGCCTCGACTTTCTGTGCGGTTGTGCCCATTAACGGCACGTCAAGGAAAAAGTCCAATTGATTCTTTTCATCCATTGCCTGACGTTGTGTGGTGGGCGCCAAATTTGGTCGGAATAGTTGATAAAACGGGACTTGTTGCCCTTTCTCATCCACAAAAATAACCTGATTATTGGATAAATCGGAAACCCAACCCTCACCACGGATGTATTGCTCGCGTGCGCCAGGGCCTTGTAATTGGGGAGTGCTTTGACCCTCCAACAATTTTGGTTGTTCTGGACCAGTAAGTTGGGGTTGTTGTGGTGTTTGAATGGGCTGACCACCCTGCTCAACCGGCTGTTGGTCCAACATCACGCGGTATTTGTCAATCGCCTTTCGAACTTCTGGGTCATAGAGAACATGCTGTACTTCCGGCACAGTCACTTCAAAAAGTGTAGCGTCTTTAAGTTTGCGGTCACGACCATCGGCCAACTGTACCCACTCACCATTCCGTTTAATAATCGGCATACCATCAGCACCAAGCTGTGCCTGGAAAACTTGGCCGTATGGGTTTTTCTTATCGGGAGCGGTCTGCATCACATAGATGTTCCTGTTCCGCTGAACAACTGGGTTTTGGAGAACACGCAGTAAGTTCAAACGTTCACGTGCCTCTTGAACCGCCGCGTTGTTGCGCTCTGCCACGTTTTCAATAGATTGAACTTTAGTGATAATGTCTTCCCCTTGGGCCAAGAAATTAACTAAGTTTGAAAGGTGTGCCAAGTCGTTTGAACCGGCATAAGTTGGGTCAGTTTTACGGTTTTCCAAATCAATACTATTTGCCCGCTGATTAACATAGGTGGCAAACTCTTTTGGCTTCATCGTAGAAAATTTGTTAGACAAACCTTGGAGACGTAGAGTTGGGTCATCCACAGCAACTTGCCGTGTAGGCTCATTAACCATCGTAAAATCAACTTGACCCGGAGGTGTTGCTGGACGTGCGGCGGTGGTATCGCCATCAAGGGGTACACCAGCGGCGTCTGGCGTGGGTTGTTGATATGTCTCTGGGCCACGGCCATTTCGAAGGATTGGTTTAGCATTTCGTAAAATAAAGTACGCACCGGTGTACACTTGTGGATTGGCTACGGTACCAACCAACAACGACTCAGGAACACCGGCCATCAAAGTGCGTTGTGGGTCATAAGAATCTTGTGCAATAGCATTAGAAGCCGCCGTTGTTGCGCTCTGCCACGTTTTCAATAGATTGAACTTTAGTGATAATGTCTTCCCCTTGGGCCAAGAAATTAACTAAGTTTGAAAGGTGTGCCAAGT
>RGUK01000575.1 GCA_010027825.1 bacterium | reverse complement strand
GCGCCGAGCGACGTAGCCTCCAGGTCGCGCGCGCGCTCCAGCTCCACACGCGACGTGTCCGACGCGGAGAGGCCGAACCACGCGGCGATCTCGTACAGCGTGAGCGAGCGGAGGCCGAACGTGGCCGCGCCCCCGAACCGCTGGCCGATGGACCACACCGCGGTCGCGCTGGTCGTCCACGCGGCGGGAACGGTCCCGGCAAAAGTGCAAGTCTGCTGCGTCTCCGCGCCCACGATGCCACCCGAGTCGACCGGCGCGGTGTAGACGCGCGCGCGGTTGGCGTTGCCGGTCGCGAAGCCGTCGTAAACGAGCACGATGCGCGTGCGCGTCGAGAGCGGGAGCGTCGCGGCGGGCGTGGTGCAGGTAGCCTCCGTGGTCAGCGAGGTGGCGATCGACCAGATCAGCGCGCCGCCCGTCGTGACCGTCAGGCGCGTGTGTTGCTGCGCGCCCGTCGTGTCGCGGCCGATGATCTGGCCCTCCTGCGAGGGGTACGAGGCGCCCGTCGCGACGTCGGCGAGGAGCGTCGCGTAGGTGGTACCGTTGCTGGCGGCCGTCCAGGCCCAGTCGTAGCGCGCGTTGGCGGCGCTCGGCCACAGGGAGCCGGTCTGCGTGAGCGGGGCGAGCAGCGCGGAGCGCGCGCGGTTATCGGCCTCCCACCGGCGACCCTGCGGAGCAGCGTCCACGGGGCCAGAGACGGTGAGCCCGACGAGGATCAGGGAGGCGACGAGCGCCCGCATAGAGGACCACGGAGTCACGCTCACCGCTCCTGAATCCGCTCTTTGGAGACGGTGATCGGCTGCGAGCCGGACGCGCTCACGCACACCAGGTAGGCCCCGGCATAGTCGCGTTGATCCTGAGTCCAGTTGGCCTCCGCGATGCAACCCGCGGCTGTTCCGCTCAGACCCTGCGCGGTGCACTCGGCGGCGTTCGTCGAGATCGACGTGTTGCTACACGGCGGATAGAGTCGGTCCTTGCCGCTCGTCACCGAGCCCGCGCAAATGCCCGCGCGGCCTCCCGGGCCCACGCGGATATCGGTCGCCCACGGGCGAAATTGCTCCCGGTCGCTGGCCGCGTCGAGCGTGTAGCACCCCGCTCCGCCCGCGCCCCGCAGCGGATCGGTGATGATGCCCTGCGAGGATCCTGAGACCGTGGCACCCGTCGACGTCAGCGTCATGCAACACGTGACGCCCGCGCCGATGCCCTGCGTGGCCTCCAGAATCGTCACGTTGTACCACTGCTCCCGCCGTTGCCCAGCGGGAAACAGGGTGCAGACTGACGATCCGCCGTCGACGGTGCCGTCCGTGATGCACGCGCTGGTGCTCACGGTGACCTGGCGGCTCCAGTAGCGAGAGCCGAGCCCCGCAAGCTGCGCGGCCTGCGAGGCGACGATGCTGCCGAGCAGGAGCGCGGCGGCGGCGAGGGTGAGTAGATACGGGCGGAGTCGGTGCAACATGATGGTCATCCTCCTATGGATACTCGGTCGTGTACACGAGCGACGCG
>RGUK01000574.1 GCA_010027825.1 bacterium | reverse complement strand
AATCAATTAATTACTACAACTATTTGAAGAAATTTTATTGAAATAGTTGAAATATTGTTGTTGACATTTAACAATTATACGAGCATTCTTTTTGGTACACACATTCGGGCATGTCGGTCACCTGGGCTTTCGAAACAAACCGAATCATTATCCATACTGAGGTCACTTATGAAAGTTGCATCTGACTCGCGGAATTCGGATTGTTGGAGATAGGCATTTGCGCTCAAGATTGCAGTTGGCGGAGTTTTGTGGGGTTTCAAGTCAGGGGGATTGTCGTTTGGGCATGTTTGGTCAACAGGTGTGCCACGTTGTACTGTTAGTTCCGTCTCGCTTGGGTCTCTCAGGAGTCACAGGCTAGAGATGCGGGGTCGATGGCCTTCATGGCTATGACATTGCAAATTATTATTAAGTTGGCGTACATTGTAAAAATTGACTTGGAAGTCATTAACTTGGACGTGTGTTTCAAGTGCGGACTGTGCTATTATACATGTGAACAAAGTACAAAGTAATTTCAATTTCCAGTTAGGTCTTTAGTATTTGGTTTGGTGACACGTTTTGAAGTACATTCTTACTGGATGTTTTTGATGAATACAACTCTTTTGCTTTAATAGCGGCATCGATGCTTTCACGATAATAAGGGAATGGAATGTCATTAACATTATTTGTATTAGAGAGGTGACTGAATTTCTCTATCCATGAACCGAACGAGCAAGAATCGAAATGAAGGACGGCAAGGTCACTGAAGGGGACGTTATATACAGACTCGCCTTCGTGTGAGCCATTAAACGAGAAGTGATGGGGGCCGGCTATACTTAGGCCATTACATATCCTACCACCGCCTTTGCCATTGACATATGATCTGCAAGGGGCATTAAGATCACAACGAAGAAAGGTATTTGCACTAAAGCATGTGTTTTGGTCATTTTCAAAAACGGCTTCGGCATTACCTAGACGGAGCACTTTGTATTTTGGATCAATTAGATCGAGGATTTCGAGGTTACCGTGGAGGAGTTCATCTGCATCGATGTGGAAGATCCATTTTAGGTTTGAGTTTTGGCAAGTCCGGATGCACTTTTTAACGAAATCGACTTGGCGTGATTGGAGGGTGCTGTAATTATCAGTTTGATCGGAGCTTCCAATTTCAAGAAAGACATCATTTTGTTTATCTAAGTAGTCTTCGAATCCGGGAGAGTCTTCAAGGCGTATAAAGAAGTACCCAATACCCATTTTACGATGGTGTTTAAGCCACAAAGGGAGATCTATGGGTTTGCGCATTACGGTAGCAATAGCAACGTTTGTTGTGGCACGTACACGTTTTGTAAGTTTACAGTATAAGAAGATGAGTAGCGACAACGTTAAAGTGATGGTGATAATTGCTATCAACGCTGCCTTTGGAGATTGCATTCTTTACTAGTACCAAGGTAATTTAAAATTGAAAATGGTGGTTGTTTTGTATTGGGATGCCAAATGCGTTTGAGCAAGTGTACTTTGGAGTTGGGA
>RGUK01000573.1 GCA_010027825.1 bacterium | reverse complement strand
AACGCCCCCAAGTGAAGCCAGCAATTGTGCAAGCACAACAACCATTTTAACGTCTCCCTGTCACCCGTCGCCAATAATCAAGGCCGGTATAGAGCGTAAAGAGCGCAACCGTTGGCATAATAACCTGTAGAAGGCCATGCACAGCAGCTCCCGGCCAGAGCACTGCATAAAATCCTACGTACATAGACCCAAATTGCACAACGGTCTTCAGCTTTGCAAGCCAGCTGGTAGTAAAAACGCGCCCCCCTTGCACAACATGCATGCGCATAACCGTAACAAAAAGGTCACGCGCAATGATCGCTGCTAAAAACCACCACGCAATGGCGCCGTACCACCATAAGCATCCCAAGCCGGCAGTTACCAATAATTTATCCGCCAGCGGATCTAAAAAGGCCCCCCAGCGGGTCATGGCCCCAAAGCGCCTTGCCAAATACCCATCGCAGGTATCAGTCAAAGCAGCGAGCGTAAAAACAATTACTCCGAGCAGCTGCCATTTATAGCATGGGTGCAAAAAAAGGACGGCAAATACGGGAGAAAGAATTATACGCAGTGAAGATAAGATGTTAGGTAACAGCGTTATGCAATTCATACCAAGGCATATTGCCCGTAAAATCCCCATCTGTCAACGCGCAGAGAGCGGCTACAGAGCAAAACCATTGATTCTAAGAGGTCTTTAACGTATTCTAATAGTAAATGGATCGTATAGATGGAGGATATCATGCAATTATTTTCTTTTTCGCGCCTGCACAAGCTCCTAGCATTCGCTTTTGCCGCAGTTTTCTGCCTACAAGAAGCTGAATCAGCTACCCTGCTGAGCAGAATATTCAATCAAAAGCCTGAACCAGAAAAACCTTCTTTAGTAAGGTGCCAAAAAGAGTGGGCGCGGTGGTGGTTCGAGAAAGAAGCAAAAGACCTTAATAAGAACGAATACTACCAGGTGGCATCTGCTGCTCAGACTCACTGGAAACTGCTTTGTGCCATCCAATCCTTAGATAGCACTGATCCAGAGAACAGTTACATTGATCGGGCACAGGAAGTTGGCGTACTAGCACTTGCTCTGGCAGAACTGCCTGGACCATGGGGACGCGAAGTTAGACCTACCCTATCGCGAGCGCTAGGTATCAAAGATAGCATGTCATTAGAAGAGCAACGCCTCACACAATATAGTTACATTGTTGCATTCCTGCCGGACGCAGCCATAGAAGGCATGGTTAAAGCTATACCTCAAGTAGAAGAATTCAAAAAGCAGATGGAAACAAACAAGCATTCCCTAAAAACCCAATGGAACAATAAGACGGTAGCCCTGGCCAACCAACTAGCCTCGCAATTGGCGTTGGGAATTGCATTGCATCGACGCTTAGCCGCAGACAGCAGGAAAGATGAGCGGTCACCGCACACCACTCAGCAGGCAGCTTTGGAGAAGCTCTTCAAGAAGCTAACCAAGTGGCGCAGCGTGGGGACAAGGCGCTGGGCAGCAAGTGAATAAAACCCTTGTTTTAA
>RGUK01000572.1 GCA_010027825.1 bacterium | reverse complement strand
CCCACACTTACAAATACGCCTACCCTTACTCCCACCCGCACACTTACAAATACGCCCACTCTCACGCCGACTGCCACACTTACAAACACGCCTACCCTTACACCTACTCAAACCCTCACAAACACGCCAACCCTTACGCCGACCCAAACACTTACAAATACGCCAACCCTTACGCCGACCCAAACACTTACAAACACGCCCACCTTTACGCCTACCCAAACAATTACACCGAATCCTACTCTTACAAACACGCCCACCCTTACTCCCACCCCCACACTTACAAATACGCCTACCCTTACTCCCACCCGCACACTTACAAATACTCCGACAAGGACACCTACTCCGACACTTACAAATACGCCAACTCTCACGCCGACTGCCACACTTACAAATACGCCGACACTCACTCCTACTCAAACCCTCACAAACACGCCCACAAGGACACCTACTCCGACACTCACAAACACGCCTACCCTTACACCTACTCAAACACTCACAAATACTCCGACAAGGACACCTACTCCGACACTTACAAACACGCCCACCCTTACGCCTACCCAAACTCTCACAAACACGCCTACCCTTACTCCTACTCAAACTCTCACAAACACGCCTACCTTTACGCCTACCCAAACAATTACACCGAATCCTACTCTTACAAACACGCCCACCCTTACGCCTACCCAAACACTTACAAACACGCCAACCCTTACGCCGACCCAAACACTTACAAACACGCCCACCCTTACTCCTACTCAAACCCTCACAAACACGCCCACCCTTACGCCTACCCAAACTCTCACAAACACGCCTACCCTTACTCCTACTCAAACACTCACAAATACGCCTACCCTTACTCCTACTCAAACACTCACAAATACTCCGACAAGGACACCTACTCCGACACTTACAAATACGCCCACTCTCACGCCTACTCAAACCCTCACAAACACGCCCACAAGGACACCTACCCAAACACTTACAAATACACCTACCCTTACGCCGACCCAAACACTTACAAACACGCCCACCCTTACGCCTACCCAAACTCTCACAAACACTCCGACAAGGACACCTACTCCGACACTTACAAATACGCCCACTCTCACGCCTACTCAAACACTCACAAACACGCCCACAAGGACACCTACCCAAACACTTACAAATACGCCGACACTAACAAATACGCCTACCAATACCCCCACGATCTCAACATGCACAATACCTTTCCGGGCAAGAGTAAGACAATGGACGTCTGGAAATTCAGCGAGTGGAGTTGGATGTTATCCACTTAGATCTGGAACTTCAGCAAACTTTACTATAAGGCTGACCAACAGCGGACCTGTTGTACTGACGGGAATAGCAACATCAGACGGAACGGAAAACTTCACTTACTTCAACACACTTACAGTTCCAGTCGGCACACAGAGCTTGTACATTTTGTGGGAGTGGAGAGACGCAGAGGGAAACGCGAGACAAGTCGATGGAACCTTCACTTCA
>RGUK01000571.1 GCA_010027825.1 bacterium | reverse complement strand
GACGCCTACGCGGCCGAGGACGGGAGCGACGCGGTGACGGTGCGGCATGTGGGGCGGTGGATGAGCCCGGAGCGGTGGAGAGATCAGGTCTCGATGTGGCGCTGCGCCGGGCGTCCGATCGACTGGACGAGCGCGGAGATCGGAGGACTCCGGATCTTCGCCAACCCGCCGTTCCGGCTCTGGAGCATTGCCGGCCTCGGCGCCCTCCACGGGATGCGGCGCGAGGACGGCCCCGCGCAGGTGACGCTCGTCGGCCTCGACGA
The DNA here is from genome assembly GCA_010027825.1 of bacterium. The sequence goes on along the minus strand of RGUK01000571.1, from coordinate 1,238 downwards.
CCGCAGTACCGAGCTCGGCCGCGCCCTGCACCGCGCCGAGCACGCTTGCGAGGCGGGCGAGGTCCACGCGACGCGGGTCCCGATCCCGGGGCGCTGGGGCTTCGATCCGCCGCCGTGGATCGAGCAGAGCGGCGCGGACCGCGCGCATGGGGTGTGGATATTGCGCCGGGTGGTGGTGCCACCGCGTAAGGCTGGACGCGGCGTCGCGGGTGGAGGACAGTGACTTCTATGCGAATCGACGAACTTCCGATCCCGCCCCTGCCCTACGAGCAGGGCCAGCGGTTCCCGCGCGTCACGATCTCGGCGACGGACGCGGAGTGGGCCGAGATTTCGAGGGCCGCTCGCGAGGCGGTGGACCCGCGGACAGGGCGAGTGGGCATGACTCGGGCACGGTGGATCCGCGAGGCGGCGCAGCTGATGGCCCGGTTGGCGGAGATGCGCCGCGGAGCCTCCACGGAGCCTCCGCGGAGCGAAGACGGAGCGACCGCGGTGGGGGGTGCGGAGTGAGCTGGAGCGAGCTGCGCGACTCCGACGCGGACAGTCCGACGACGTGTCGGATCGCGCGTCTTGCGGGGTGCTCGGAGGTGGAGGCGCTGGGCTATCAGGCCCGGCTGTGGTGTTGGACGCTGCGCCACGCGCCGACCGGCGACCTCGGCGTGTCGCCGGAGGAGCTGGAGATCGCGCTCGGCTGGCGGGGCGCGAGCGGGGCGCTCGCGTCGGCGCTGCTGGCGGTCCAGGCTGTGGAGATCACGGACGAATCCGGCGTCCGGACGGTGCGTGTCGTGGGCTGGGAGAGTCGGTGTCGGCTGGGTCGGGAGCGGGCACGGTGGCAGGCCAGGGCGGAGCGCGCACGCGCCTCCGCGGAGACTCCGCGGAGCACTCCGGAGACTCCGCGTATAGAGGAGAGGAGAGGAGAGGAGATCAGAGGAGATCAGATCAGAGATACAGTCTCCGCTGTCGCTCCGACTGTTACCCCGGCCGCTCCTCCGGAGCGCCCGAGGCGGCAGCGCGCCCCGCGTCCGGTCGACGACTCGCCGGTGCTTGCGACGCTGGCCGTGCGCGACGGCGAGCTCTGGCGACTCACCGAGGCTCGCGCCCAGCGCCTCCGAGCGGGGTACCCGGCGGTCGACCTGCAGGTGCAGATCGCTCGCGTCGACGAGTGGCTGACCCGGCAGACGAACTCTCACCTCCCGACGGCGCGTGGGATGCCGGCCTTCCTCGCCCGATGGCTCTCCCGG
>RGUK01000570.1 GCA_010027825.1 bacterium | reverse complement strand
GCCGTGCGGATCTGAATCGAGATCGTTAAGCCATATCTTCTGTTCTCTAAGCGCGTAAGCTTCTTCCACTATGGGATCGACTATCTTTATCACTCCAAGTGCTGCGAATAATTCTTCGCGACTAATTCCCATTTATCGTTGTTCTCCTGTAATTTTGAAGCAATCTGGCTACACCTAAGGCATTTGTAGACACACACCAATGTATTCCTATGTGTGTTTTCATCTTGCCTCTCTTATCTTCTTCCTAAGCGCGTTTATCGTATCCCAGAAATCTTCCTCCGAGAAATCGCGAGGATAGACCGGGTTTTCCTCTTCGAAGCACACCACACCGTGTTCGAATATGTAGCCTAGCAAAAACGCTTCTTTCTTGCTTAACTTCATAGATTGTCAAGCGCTTTCAATAGCGAGTTGAACTGCCATTGCTCGTACAATTCTCGTAGCAATTCCACGTTTCTCTTCGGCCTTTCGTTGAACGCCTTTACCAGTATAGAAGTATCTATGTGGTGCGGCGTCACCAACGATAGGTTGTCGTCTATTTTCTTCCTGTGTTCTTCCAGGCCACCTTCGCGTACGGCCTTCGATAGGTTCCAATCCGCATTTTCGAGTAGCTTCTTCGCCTTTATTACGCCGTAACCTGGTACACCTGATATGTTGTCCGACGAGTCGCCAGCTATCGCGAGTACTTTTCTGTAGTTGTCGGCCGTGAATCCATAATCTTTGGCGAAGTCTATGTAATCGTAACGTTTGTCCTTGGAACCTCTTATGATCTCCGTGTTCTCGTCCAGCAAAGCCAGGAAATCGTGGTCCATAGACAGCACGTACTTGTACGAATCGGGGAACGCCTTTACAGTGGCTGCTATTACGTCATCGGCTTCGTGTTTTTCTACCTGCACTATTAGGTCGCCTGAGCCTATAGCGTAATCGAATATCGCCGCCTCGTGGAATTCGTCGAACAGGCCTCTGTTCTTAGGCCTGTCGGCCTTGTAGCTCTCGTCTATCTCTCTACGTTTGGAAGACGAGCCTTTACCTTCCATTGCGTGCACAACGTGTTGTACCTTGAATTCTCTCTTGATACCTTCGACGGTTCTTATGTAACCGAACAGACCACCTGTCCTAAGACCTGTGTCTGTCTGAAGAGATCTTAACTTGCTTTTGCTACGCATGTAGATGTTTGCTACATCTACTATTAGCATAGGTTCGTTGTCGTTCACGTACTACCTCTCTAATCGCGCTTTTGATTGGGGTCTTTCTTGTACTCCAGTATGGATGCTTCGCCATCGTAGTCGTCGCACTGTCCTAGCGATTCCATACCTATGTAATCATCTTCCTCGTTGATGTACGTCACCAGGAATCTGTACCACACGACGTCATCGTACGCGACAGAGGTCTGTAGGTCTTTTCGCCTCGCGAAGACTACATCGTTTACCTTTGGTTTGTATTGATTTGCCATGTTTTTATTATATACCTCTGTTGATATCGCGAGAATCAGCCTGCGTTCTGT